>JBDTYN010000032.1:0-10448 GCA_040005675.1 Chthoniobacterales bacterium | reverse complement strand
GACGCGCTGACGCGTGACGAATCCTGCGGCGGTCATTTTCGCGAGGAACATCAGACGCCTGATGGTGAAGCGCTGCGCGACGACGAAAATTTTGCCGCGGTCTTTGCTTGGGAATTTCAGGGTAATGGCGCCATCGCACCGCCAAAATTGCACCGGGAGCCGCTCGCTTATGAAGCCGTCGAACTCGCGCAAAGGAGCTACAAGTGAACCGTCATTCCGAGCGAAGCCGAGGAATCCCGTCGCAAAATCTCAAGGTACCGCCACGGGATCCTTCGGCTCCGCTGCGCTTCGCTCAGGATGACATTATGCGATGAACTTCAATCTGCGAATCTGGCGCCAGAAGAATGCGCAGTCCGATGGGAAGCTGGTCAATTACGAAGCGACCGGTATCTCGCCGAACACGTCGTTTCTCGAGATGCTCGATATTGTAAATGATCGCCTGGTCGGAACGAGCGACGAGCCGATTGCGTTCGAATCCGACTGCCGGGAAGGCATCTGCGGCACGTGCTGCATGACCATCAACGGGGAGGCGCACGGCCCCGATCACCCCGGCGCGGCTTGTCAGCTTTACATGCGGCGGTTCCGCGATGGGGAGACAATCGTCGTGGAGCCTTTTCGAGCCCGGCCATTTCGCTTCATCAAAGACCTGGTCGTGGACCGCAGCGCGCTCGATCGCATTGTGCAGGCCGGAGGCTTCGTCTCAGCGCGCTCCGGCTCCGCGCCCGAAGCCAACTCAATCCCGGTTCGGAAGCACGACGCCGATCGCGCGATGGAAGCGGCCGCTTGCATTGGCTGTGGCGCCTGCGCTGCCGCGTGCCCGAATGCGTCCGCGATGCTCTTTACCGCCGCAAAAGTGGCTCACCTCGCCTTCCTGCCGCAAGGCAAACCGGAGCGCACCACTCGCGTGCTCAATATGGTGCGCGCGATGGACGCTGAAGGTTTCGGAAACTGTAGCAACACCTACGAGTGCGAAGCGGTCTGCCCGGCGGAGATCAGCGCGAGCTTTATCGCGAAACTGAACCGGGAATACGCCGTGGCCGCGCTGCGAGAAAACGCGGGCGAATAAGAGCGCGATCCGCCACGCTCAAACGCCGCGCACAGCCGAATCTACATTGCCTATCTCGCTTCTAAGGGTGGCCTCCTAGAAGTGGTTACAGAATCGGAATTCCCTCACCCCAACCCTCCGAAGGGGAGAGGGAGTGCCTTCTCCTTACGGAAGAAGGTTAGGATGAGGGCACTCGTGCTCATTCCACGGTTAAATTCTACTTTGAAGCCCTTTCTCGTCTTCGATGGCATTTCCAAGCGTTTCGCAGGCAAATGTCCAAAGATCCGGGTCGACATCCCGGCTAACGCGCTGCGCCAAGTCATCGGCTTTCGCATCCGACCGAAGGATCGCGAAAACAGTCGAACCGGAACCGGAGAGCAAAGCAGCTGCGACTTCGGGTTGGGCGCGCAACCAGGTCTTCAGCGTCGCGAGGAAAACATATTTCTCAAAAACCGGGCGCTCGAGATCGTTGGTGAGTTCCGTCTGCCCGACGCACTGCGGGGTGTAGTCGATCTCCGGGAGTTCGCGCGATTTTTGCAAGTGGGAATAAGCCCACGCGGTCGGCACGCCGAAGGCGGGCTTCACCAGCAGCAGCGGCAATTTCGAGGACCGCAAAGGCACGACCGTCTCCCCTTGCCCGCGGCAGATCGCAGCCGATCGCAGAATGAAAAACGGCACGTCGGATCCGAGGCGAGCCGCGAGGCCGACGAGCTTTTCAGGTCCAAGAGCGGTTTTGAAAAGCGCATCGAGTCCCAATAATGTGGTCGCCGCGTCGCTGCTCCCGCCGCCCAGTCCCGCAGCGTGCGGAATCCTTTTCTCCAGTGAAATCCGCGCGCCTCCCGCTGGCGCCGCCGCGGCGAAAAACGTCCCGGCGGCTCGCACTACAAGATTGTCGTCCCCCGTCGGAATGGACGCATCGTCGCAGCTGAATTCGACCATGTGTTGCTTGTCCGTTCGTTCGAGCACGATTCGGTCGCCTAACGAGATCGGCGCTATCAGCGTTTCGATTTCGTGAAAACCATCTTCACGGCGGCCGAGGACTTTCAGAGAGAGATTGATTTTCGCCGGGGCGAAAAGCTGCATAGAGTCAATCCTGTGCGTAGCCGCGCGAAAGGGACAGAATGAACTCGCATCTGACTGGATTGGCGGTGCGCGAAAGACTGATTGTGGCGCTGGATGTCGCGACCCAAGAAGAGGCGATCGCTCTCGTGGCCAAACTCACCGGAAAAATCTCATTTTTTAAAATCGGTTTGCAGCTCTACACGGCCGCGGGACCGGAAATCGTCCGGAAGGTCGCCGCGACTGGCGCTAAAATCTTTCTGGATCTGAAGCTCCACGATATCCCGAACACCGTCGCAAAAGCAATCGCCGCGGCCTCGGAGCTCGATGTGCAAATGCTTACCCTTCATCTGACTGGCGGCCGGGCTATGATTGAGGCTGCTGTCGCGGTGCGACGGCCGGGTCTGACGCTGCTTGGCGTGACGGCTTTGACCAGCGTTGATGAGGAAACGATGCGCGAGGTCGGCGTCGAAAGTTCCATGGAAGATCAGGTCGTGAGGCTGGCGCAGCTTGGAAAACGATGCGGCGTCGACGGGCTCGTTGCCAGTCCACACGAAGTCACTGCCCTGCGCGCTGCAATGGGTGAAGCGATGACGATCGTGACACCCGGCGTGCGGCCAGACTGGGTGCAAGCAGACGATCAGAAACGCTTCGCTACTCCGGCGCAGGCGCTTGACGCTGGCGCGGATTACCTGGTGATTGGGCGACCGATCACCGCGCATGCGGAGCCGGCCACGGCGGCGGAAAAGATCTTCGAGGAGATCGCGTTGCGGCGGATTCCGCCCTAGAAATGGTTCCGATCGACCTGCTTCAGGTCTATACCGATCGCGAGCCGCATGGTGCTGCGTTTAACATGGCGCTGGACGAGGCGCTTCTGCTCGAGGCGGAGAAGCCAACTCTCCGCTTCTACAGGTGGGAACATCCTTCTCTCTCCTTCGGCTACTTCGGGCGCTTTGCCGACGTCGCCGGTCAAGTCGGGAAAGTGGATCTGGTGCGACGGTGGACAGGCGGCGGGATCGTACCACATGGCGCTGATTTCACCTATTCCTTCATCGCCCCCGCCGGATTGCTGTCGGCTGCGCTTGCGCCGCACGCGCTTTACTCAAGGCTGCATGAAGGGATCGCCCGCGTTCTATTAGCGCACGGCGTGGACGCGAGCCTGGCAGACGCGGATTCGACCACGATCTCTGACGATTGCTTCGTGAATTCCGTCCGTGCCGACGTTCTCGTCGGTGGACGGAAAGTGGCGGGAGCAGCTCAGCGTCGCACGCGTCGCGGCCTGCTCCAACAGGGAAGTATTCAGGGCCTTCCGTTGCCGGCCAGTTTTGCAGAACAGTTTGCCGCCGCTCTCTGCCCGCGGATCGAGGAATACAAGCTCAAGCCGGCGCTTCAAGTGCGGGCCGGCACACTGGCAAAGGAAAAATATGCAACAAGGGCATGGCTGACGAGTTACTAAAGACTTCCCGCGGAATAGCGAAGGTCTTTAACCTCTCTCACCGCGACAGCTGACGAACCAACGAGCCCGTCAGTTGTTTTGACATTGAAAAACCGGTCTCGTATTTTGCATTGGTGGAAGTATTTGCACAGTCACGACGCGCTTCGTCCTCTGCTCTCGAGCGCGTTACTGCGTTGCTGCGACCGCAGCTCGACGAAGTTGAGTCGCGCATCATGCAGCAGGCCACCGCCTTCGATCCGGCCGTTGAAGGCTATGTCGCCTACGCCATTGGGAGTCGCGGCAAACGTTTACGTCCTCTCGTAGCTCTCCTGGCCGGCGGCGCGACGGGTGGGATCACGGCGGCGCACATCGATCTGGCGGTCATCGTGGAGTTGATTCACGTCGCGACGCTCGTTCACGACGACATCATTGACGAAGCGGAACGGCGTCGCGCGCAGCCGACGGTGAACGCGCGTTGGGGCAACGCATTGAGCGTTCTGCTTGGCGACTGCTTGTTCGCGCAGGCCTTGAACTTATCGACGAATTTTGAACAGCGCGAGATCAGTCGTGGGATTGCGCGCGCGGCGCGAGAAGTTTGTTCCGGTGAGATCATTCAAACCCAGCGCCGCTTCGATCTGCATCTTCAAATCGAAGATTATCTTCGGATTATCGCGATGAAGACCGGCTCGCTCTTCGGCGCGGCCGCGGAACTTGGAACGACTCTGAGCGAGGCTGATGCCGCGACCGCGCGGGCCTTCCGGGTTTTCGGAATGAAGTTCGGCACTGCGTATCAGATTTACGATGACTGCCTCGATGTTGCCGGAGATGAAGCGACGACGGGAAAAACGCTCGGGACGGACATTCGCAAAGGCAAATTGACTCTGCCGATTCTGATCCTGCTGGCGGCCGCGCCCGCAAAGGTGCAGCGGGAACATTTCAGCGAGCTGATCCTGCAGGGCAAGTCCGCCGAGATTAGTGCGCTTCTGGCTCATGCAAATAAGGGGGAAGCGCTCAGTACCTCGATTGACGCGGGACAAAAGATGGCGCGCGAAGCGCAGGAAGAGCTTGGAGCAGTTGCGCCGAGCAGACATCTGGACTCGATCATCGAACTCTGCGATGCGCTCGCGGATATGCTCCACCAGCTGCGGCCCTGAATGCGATCTCGTCCGGCGCCATCGCCTAGAAAGCTGTCTCGATTCTGATGGCGCAGGTAAAAATCCGTGAGCTGCCGGAGGACGAAAGACCGCGTGAGAAATTGCTCAAGCGCGGTGCCGGGGCACTGACGGATGCCGAGTTGATCGCGATCCTTCTGCGGACCGGGCTGCCGGGCGCGAATGCGGTGGATGTCGCGCGGCAACTGCTCGAGCGTTTTCAAACTCTGGGCAGTCTGAGCCGCTGCACGGTAGCCGAAATTTCCGGCATCGCCGGCATCGGGCCCGCGAAAGCAATCCAGCTCGTGGCGGCATTCGGACTCGGGCAGAGGCTGGCTCGCGAAACTCTGACACGGCAGAAGATCGACACGCCGGAATTGGTCTACGAGTTAGTTGCAGCCGAGATGCGCACACTGCACAAAGAATCGCTTCGCGTCATCCTCCTCGACACGCGCTATCATCTGCTGCGGCTGCAGGAAATCTCGCTTGGGTCAGTCAACGAGAGCATCGCCCACCCACGCGACATCTTCCGGCCGGCGGTAATCTTTTCAGCCTACGCCGTCATCGTTGTGCATAATCATCCCTCGGGCGATCCAACACCGAGTCAGGCCGACCATAGCCTTACGCGACGTCTAGCGGAAGGTGCAGAGCTTCTGCAAATCAAGCTGCTCGATCACATCATTATCGGCGCGCCGGCAGAAGGGCGCCCGCCCTATTTTAGCTTCAAGGAAGCCGGCGTGCTTTGAAGATTCATCCGAGCGCCATCATTGATCCAACGGCGCGGATCGCGGAGGACGTTGAGATCGGTCCCTACTCGTCTGTCGCGGCGGGTGCGACGATCGAGAGCGGGTGCGTGCTGCAATCGCACGTCGTCATCGAAGGGACGGTGCGCCTCGGACAAAACAACACGATCGGTCATGGCGCCGTGATTGGCGCGCCACCGCAGGATCTGAACTTCTCTCGCGAGACTGTGAGCGACGTCGCCATTGGCAGTGACAACGTTATCCGCGAATACTGCACGATCCATCGGGGGACACTTGCGCAAAGCAGCACCGTGATTGGCAATGGCAACTTCCTTATGGTCGGCGCGCACGTCGGACACAATTGTGCGATCGGCAACGGTGTGATCATCGCAAACAACTGCCTCCTGGGCGGCAATGTCAGCGTGGGGGATCGCGCCTTCATTGGCGGCGGGACGACACTGCACCAAAACACGCACGTCGGACGACTTGCGATCGCGCAGGGCAGTTCTGCCTTCAGTAAAGATCTGCCACCGTTTGTTCTCGCTGCCGAGCGTAACACCGTTTTTGGCCTCAACGTAATCGGCCTGCGCCGTGCCGGATTTAGCGCAGCGCAGCGTGCCGAAATCAAAGCCGCCTTCAAGTTGCTTTACACCAGCGGACTGAACACCCGGCAAGCGCTCGAGAAAGCGGCCACAACCGAGTTCAGCGACGCCGGTCGCGAGTTTTTCGACTTCGTTGCGGGCGCCCAAGAACGCGGTATCTGTGCGTTTGGCCGGACGTCGCGGCCAGGATGATGAAGCAGTTATCGCAGGGCTAGTAACGCCAGCATTCGCCCCGTTTTCCCCTTTTCTGCGCGATAGGAATAGTAATTTCCCAACTCGCAAGCGGTGCAGACGCCGGAGTCATGAATCTGCTGCGCGCCCGCGCCTCGACATTGCTCAGCGATCTGAGCCGCGAAATCGATCTCGTAATGTGGCGGCCGGATACAGGGGCTGAGCTGCACGACGATGTCGCGAGCACGAGAACCAAATTGCTCCCTCATCGCGTCGATGGCGACCGAGGCAATCGCCAGTTCTGTTCCTTTTCGCCCAGAATGGACGAGGCCAATTACTCTGCGGACTGCATCCACGAGATAGACTGCGCAACAGTCGGCCACATAGACGCCGAGACAGACGCCTTCCTGATTTGTGACGAGGCCATCGCACGCCGGAAAGCAATGGTCGCCGGTCGGTTTCTCATGAATATGAGCAATGCGGTTGCCGTGCACCTGTTGCGCGGTCTGAAACGACATCGATCCCACACCGAGTCGATCACGAACATCGCGGTGAATCGCATCCAGCCGCTGCAGAACTTCAGCTTTATCGTAGCCAACCTGAACGTCAGGAATGCGCCCGACGAACGCATGGCGGCAAGTGCCGGTGGCGGTGAGCGCCGCGAATTGCTCGATCGGACGCGTTCGCTGCTCCAACCGCACTTACTTCGAACCGCCCCGTGGACCTGTGACCCGCTCCTGCTTCGTCGCGACCGACTTGAGCAACGGCAGCGGTGTTGGCTTCACACCCGGAGTGGGCGCCGGATCGGTTCGGAGCTTTCTTCGCGTCACCGGCTCGTCGACTCTGCTGGAATATGTAATCTCCGTCGCAGTGACGCGATCGAACTCCGCCAAGGCGGCATTATAGGTGTAAAGCGCCTGCAATTGCGTCGATTGCGCCGTTGTCAGCTGCACTCGCGCATCGAGCACTTCGAGTTGCGTGCCGGCACCTGCCCCGAGGCGTGCGCTCGCCAGGCGCAAAGCTTCGGCGGCTTGCTCGACGTTCTTGGATTGGCTCTGCACCAACTCCCGGCCCTGCTGCAAGTTGGAAAAGGCTTGCTGCACTTCCAGTTCCACCTGCCGACCTGCGTCGTCCAAGCCGATCTTCGATTGTTCTAAAGCTGCCTGCGCCTGCTTCAATCGGCCGTACGTCTCTCCCCAGTCCCAGATCGCCCACGAGCCGGTACCGCCAACGATGTAGCCGGAGCGAACATCGTGAATATTATCGGTCAGAGGCGAGCTGCTGAAGTCATAGGCGCCGGTCGCACTCAACTGTGGGAAGAATCCCGACCGGGCGACGCCAACCTGCGCCGAGTTGCTGAGTACATTGGCTTTTTGTTGTTTCAGGAAAGGCCGGTTCTGCTTTGCAATTTCGATCGCACTCGTCAGTGGCATCCCGCGCGGCTCGAAGCGCAGCTCCCCTACGATTTCAATCGGCGGGCCGCCCCCGCGCGCCGGGTCGTAATCGAGTCCGAGAGTTTTGGCCAGTTGGAGCTGCGCGATACGAAAGTTGTTCCTCGCGGCGATTAGCTGTGGGTATTGGTTTGAAAGGGCGACCTGTGCCTGTAGCACGTTAAACCGCGGCACAGTTCCCGCCTCGAATCGGTTTTGCTGATCCTGCAACTGGCTCTGCAAGAGCTTGACCGATTCCTCCTGCACGCCAATCAAGGCGCGGTCGAGCAGCACCAGATAGAACTGCTGGCGCACCGTCGAGATAATCTGATCGACTTCGTTTCGGAACGCGAAATAGCTGCTGTCCCTCTGAAAATCGGCCGAGCGGATCTGCGAAACGATGCGACCCCCGGCAAAGACCACCTGTGTCGCCTGAAGCTGCAAACTGTATCGGCGCTCGGCCCCGCCGCCTAACGAGACACTGGTGCCCGTGCCAATTCCGCCGCCGAGTCCCGTGCCAGTCGTACGCCCCGTCCCCCCATCGCCGGTAAACCGATTCAGCCGCGGATCTGTGTCTTGAAAAGTTCCCTTTGCATCCACTCGTGGCAGAGCGCCAGCGCGGAACTCCAGGTAAACTCCTTTCGTCCGCTCGATTTCCTGGCGGGCGCGCAAAATATCGGGATTTTGCTGGAGCGCAGTGAGAATGGCCTGATCAAGCGTGAACACCCGGGCACGGTTCCGGACGGCGGACTCAGAACCGCCGCAAAGCGAATGCGCCCCGGCCAGGAGAAGCGCAAAGGAAAGGATGGTAAGTCGTTTCATGTAAGCGACGCGCCCTTCAATTCCGGCGCGACAGACCCAGTGGGAAGTCCGGCGCTGGGAGTTACCACTGCCGGGAACCAGAGGCAATCATTTAGATTGGCAGTAGTTGTAGATCTTGCTGTAGATCTGCAGCCACGCCTTTTGTTCCGCGGGGGTCAGGTGTCCCATGATCTTCAATAGGTTGCCGACCATCTCCTCGCGAATTCTTCGAACTAGCGTCGACCCTTTCGGCGTGATGCAAACCATCACTTTGCGCCGGTCTTCGCGCGCGCTCGAACGCACCACGTAACCAAGGTTTTCCAGCCGCGCCACCAGGCCGCTGGCCGCCGCTGTCGTATGGCCCATCTTTTGAGCGATCGCAGACATCGTCAACACCTCCTTGGGATCAAGCGCCGCGAGCAGAAAAAACTGCGGAAAGGAGACGTTGCCCGGTGCGAGTTCTTTGCAAAGGCGCAGCACAAAACAGCGCTGCATTTCGAGGATGATGTCCGAGAGTCGTTCGGCGTCCGCGCGAATTTCGCGGGGTTCTCTTGGCTCCAGGGCGCTGTCGAAGGCAGTGTGCAACCTCCTAAGCTAAAATACCCGCGAAGCGTGTCAAACCAGGCACGCACCTCTTTAAGGGAAGCCCCACGTCAGCGCCTCGACCAAACTGTCGGCGCTTAGAGTCTCGCCCGGAGCAACACACACCAGAGCGTTCGCACGACTGAGCGAATACAGGGCATGGGATTCCTGCAAACCCACCGGCTCAAACCGGCCTTCGCGGACACGACCGCGGACGTAATGCGGACGTTGCCCGTTATTCGCGAGATTTTCCCTCAGCCGCGCTGGATTCCTCGACAGCGACAGGTCGGTCGCGCCAGCCATCTTCAGCAGTGCCGGCCGGACGAAAAGCAGGAAGGTTACAAAGGCGGAGACAGGGTTTCCTGGCAGCCCGAAAACGACGCACCGCCCCACGCGCCCGAACAGGAAAGGTTTGCCTGGCTTGACCGACACGCGCCACACGTCAATCCCTCCGCCAATCGCCGCCAACGCTGGTTTTACGAGGTCGAGCGGCCCTACCGATACCCCACCGCTGATGATGAGCACGTCGGACTGCGCACCTCGTGCCAAGGCCGCTTCTGTCGCTGCGGCCTCGTCGCCGCAACGCTCGATCACGATTTCCCTGAAACCGAAGCTACGGAGAAGCGCGGCAAGCAGCGTGGAGTTGCTCTCGTAAATCTGCCCAGGCTGCAACGCCGCACCAGGGGCGGCTAATTCGTCGCCCGTCGAAACGATTGCCACACGCGGAGTCCCACCGACGGAGACTTCGGAAAAGCCCTCGGCGGCCAGTAGGGTCAGTAGTTGCGGAGTAAGTTTTTCTCCCCGTCCAAGAATTTTTTGCCCCTCGGCTAAATCCGAGCCGCGGCGCCGCACGAACTCGCCGGCGCCCACCGTCGTCTTCACGGCGATCTCCTCGCCGTCGAGCTGCGTGTCTTCCTGCATTACTACCGCATCCGCGCCCGACGGAAGCGGCGCACCCGTGTAAATTCGGACCGCTTCGCCCGATCGAACCTGCAACCGCCGGTCCCGACCCGCCGGTTGTTCGCCGACCACACGCAATCGACAGCCCAAGCTGCACTCCCCTGCGATCACCGCATAGCCGTCCATCGCGGAGTTATCGAAAACAGGGAGTGGCAGGCGCGCGTGGAGGTCGCTGGCGGAGTAGCAGGCAAGCGCATCATTCAGAGGCACCGATCGCGCAGGCAGTCGCGTTGTGCCCTTAAGGATAACCGAGAGTGCTTCCTGTTCCGAAATCACAAAATAGTTGGTTAGGTTTTCGCCTTCGAGGCCTCTGGCGGACGGTCGCTTTGGGATCCGTGTGCCGCGGACAGACGGGCATCTACACCTGCCGAATTGTTGACGACCTTCATCCGCACCGCGTATTCTCGCAACTTACTGGTGAGGTGGCTGAGTGGTCGAAAGCAGCGCTTTGCTAAAGCGCCGTACCCCA
>JBDTYN010000031.1:0-6677 GCA_040005675.1 Chthoniobacterales bacterium | reverse complement strand
TAATTTCTCGAATCCGCTTTACAAGCTGCACTCCGCTCATGCCGGGCATTGCCTGGTCCGTCAGCAGCAAATCGAAACTGTTCGTTTCAAGCTGACGCAATGCTTCCGGGCCGCTTTCCGCGAGGACCACATGATGGCCGTCGGCGAGGAGATATCTGAGGACTACATCGCGCGCGATCTGTTCGTCATCGACCACGAGAATGCGGAGGGGTCGCCCCGGCGCAGAGACCTCACGGGCATCGGCCTCGAACGTGCGGACCCGGCTCGGGAGCGAAATACGAAACGTAGTCCCTTTGCCTTCCTCGCTTTCGATTTCCATCGTCCCTTCGTGGCGCTGGATAATTCCAAATACCATTGAGAGACCAAGGCCCGTTCCTCGTTCCGCCTTTGTGGAAAAGAAAGGCTCGAGACAGCGGACGCGGACTTCCTCGGACATGCCGGTGCCGGTATCGCTCGCCTCTAATACGACCTTTTCTGCCTCGCGCCTCGTGCGCAGCGTAATCACTCCACCCTCGGGCATGGCATCGACGGCGTTGAAAATAAGGTTCGTCAAAGCTTCGCGCAGCTCTGCGGCGTTTCCCAAAACGCGCGGGACCTTCTCCAGATCCGGCCGCACGGTGATGGTCCGCCCGCTGGCCAGGGCCTGATCTTTCCATTTCGGTTGAGTCATTGAAACCGCCTCTTCGATCACCTTATTGAGATCGAGAGTGAGAAACACATCGGCATCCTCGCGCGGGCGATAGAAATCACGCAGACGACTCACGACATGCGAAGCGTCGCGTCCGGCCGTATTCATTGTTTTGAGGTATTCGAGCACTGTCGGCTTATCATCGAGCAGGGTGGGATCGCGTAGAATCAGATCGCTGTAGCCGATCACAGACATGAGCGCGTTGTTGAAATCGTGCACCACGCCACCCGCCATTTCGCCGAAAGCGCGCAATCGTTCCTGACGAAGCATTTGTCCCTGAGCTGTTTTCAACTCCGCCAGGGCAGAGGCGAGCTCGGCCGTCCGCTCGGCAACCTTCTGTTCCAGGCTTTGGTTTTGATTTTGAATTTCGAGATGCAGAAACCGGGTCTGGAGCAGATTGCGAATCCGCATGAAAATTTCGGAGGCATCGAATGGCTTGAGCATCAAGTCACTCGCGCCGGCAGCGAGTGCTTTGCGCTTGGTCGCGGGCGTAACGTCCGCTGTCAGCACGAGAATCGGCAAATAGTTGTCCTTGGAAACGACGCCGTCGAGTTGCTGCATCAACTGGAATCCGTCCAGATGCGGCATCATCAAATCGAGGATGATGAGGTCAGGTTCCGTCTGGCGGACATACTCGACCACCCCTCGCGGATCGGTCATGGAATGGAGATTCCGGTAACCGATCCGGCTCAGAATGTTCTCCAGCAAGGCGATGTTGGAGATATGGTCGTCGACGATCAGAATTTGCGCTTTTCTGATGGTCGACTCAGTCATGGCAAACCGCGGGCCTTAGGTGGAAGACTTATCCAGCGTTGATCCCCGAACCGAGAAGGCTCTCGATTGAACGAATCAGAACATTCGCGTCCACCGGCTTGGCGAGGAAGTTTTCGCCACCCCGTGAAACCATCCCCTGGCCCGCCTCGTCTGGGGAGATGATAGAGGTGAAGAAAACGACTGGTATCTGCTGCAGGGTGGAATCTGCTCGAATCAGCCGGGCGACATCGCCGCCATCCAGGCCCGGCATGTCGACGTCGAGCAGAATTAGGTCCGGCCTGAACTCCCTCGCGACGCGCAACGCATTTTGCGATCTGTTTTCGACCTTCGCCTCATAAAGCCGGGTCTTTTCGAGCGTGATTTGCACGAGCTTCGACAAACCGGGATCGTCGTCGATAATCAGAATTTTAGACTTGTTCATGTCAGACCTCCGAGTGGGAGCACAGCCTAATCGAGAGCATTCCGTGTGCGAGAGCGCCTGAGAGTTCTCAGGCGGGCGCTACTTGTGGAGCATTCTGCGGCTCAGGTTGCGTTGGCGAGAGCAGCGGCGCCCATAGGGTTCAGGCACCGCTTCCGTCGCGACGTCGCTTCCGGCCAACACGAGTGGTAGATCGATCAAAGTCGGGCAATCCTGCCGTCGCGGCGGCTAGAAGGGGCGCGGAGCGGGCCTACCAGCCGAGGCAGCGAATTGTCATGAGCAAAGTAACTGTGAAGATGAGTACGAGCCACACGATGGAGGGAACGGAGTTCAAGCGCAGTCTCGCCCAGGGTGACGATCGCAGCCGCGGCGGCCGCGAATTGTAGTCAAGGTAACTGAAGCGCAGAGTACTCATACCTTTTGCTCAGCACCAAGCGTGCGCGAAACCCCGTGGTTTGTTCGGTATTTTGCGTGAGGATTTGTATGTAGAGGCGACATTTGCGCGGTCCAGTGTCGGAACGCCATCTCGGCTCGCCTAACGACCGGACGGATCGGCTATGCTGTCACGATCTTGCTGCGGACGGCGTAGCGCACCAGCTCTGCGAAAGAACCGAGTCGCAGCTTGCGCATGATCGTCGCCCGGTGCGTTTCCACCGTCTTGATGCTGATTCCCAAAACGGTCGCCACCTGCTTGTTGCTTTTTCCTTCCGCGAGCAGTTGCACGATTTCACGCTCGCGTGGCGTTAAGCCCTCCGCTTTGTCGTTACCTGCTCCTGACCGGCCGTCGAGATAGCGCGCAAAGACCACCTCGGCCGTTCTACTAGTAAAATAATGTTTATGCTGACTAAGCGCTTCAATCGCGGCGGCGAGATGATGGACGATGTCGCTCTTGAGAATGTAACTGCCAGCGCCCGCTGCAAAAACTTCGTGGATCGATTGCTCGTCTTCTTCGCCAGTGAAGATCAGCACCTCGGTCTCCGGACGCGTTCGCTTAATTTGCCGCGTGGCCTCCAGTCCCCCCAGCTCCGGCATTCCGAGATCGATCACCACGACATCCGGCTTTAGCTTTGCGGCCAGCGCGACTGCTGTGCGGCCATCTGAAGCTTCCGCGCAAATCTGCCATCCCACCGTATGCTCGATGAGCCGGCGCGCACCCTCCCGCACGACTTCGTGGTCGTCCGCGATGAGAATGCGCAGTGGAGCCGCGGCGGCGGGAACGCCCGGGTGCTCAGACGGCTCATTCATTGTCTCTGAGGGTTATTACTGAGGGAATATACAGACTTCGCCACAGAGGCGAGGCACGGTGACGGCTTATCGTTTTACTGTGGAGAAGCAAGGCATTTCGGGGCGCAGCGAAAGCGCCAGGGCGATCCCGGAGCTGAAGGGTGACTCGCTGCCTCCGTATTCCCGGGGCGCGACCCACGCCGCAATCGCCACCGCGACGATCGCTGGTCTGGTCCTCATTGGCTGGTATTGGGACATCGAGGTGCTTAAGCGAATTGCCCCGGGGCTCGTGGCGATGAATCCGATGACCGCTGTCACCTTCCTGATCGCCGCATCTTGTCTCGGCAATTTTGCTGGACACAAACGCCAGCTCCATGCTGCGCGTTCGCTCAGGGTCGGAAGGGTTTGCGCGCTCCTCGTCGGCCTGGTTGGAGCCGTGCAACTGATCGGCATCGTATCCGGCCATGATCTTCATTTCGATCGGTGGTTATTTCGCGCAAAGATTGCGGCCGACGGGGAGTCGAACACGATAGCACCGAACATGGCGTTTAATTTCCTCCTGATCGGCAGCGCCCTCTTCTTTCTTCCGGCGCGCAATCGGCGCCTGAGCGCGGCGGCTTGCGTTTTCGCGTTCATCTCCGGCTTCGAAGCGATCCTCGTCATTCTAGGTTTCTCGTTCTTATGCGCTTCTTCAGATCCAAGGAGGACGAAGCACGACCACGAGGACCAATGTTCAGAAAGCAAATCGCTATGAGAAAAATGAAAACGAGAACATCAGCCGCTCCGAAAGCTTTGCGGAAATCGTGCACGGGCATTCGCGGGCTCGACGAAATCACCGGCGGCGGGTTGCCCGCGGGCCGGCCCACGCTGGTCTGCGGCGGCGCGGGCTGCGGCAAGACATTGCTGGCGATGGAATTTCTCGTGCGCGGCGCGACCGAATACGACGAGCCGGGCGTCTTCATGGCGTTTGAAGAAACGGTCGAGGAGCTGACCGAAAACGTTGCGTCGCTTGGCTTCGATTTGAAGACGCTCGTCGCCCGCAAGAAGTTGCTGCTCGATTACATTTACGTAAATCGCAGCGAAATCGAGAGGGGCGAATACGACCTCGAAGGGCTCTTCATCCGACTCGGTTACGCGATTGATTCCATCAAGGCGAAGCGCGTCGTGCTCGACACGATCGAAGGACTTTTCGCCGGTCTGCCCAATCAAGCCATCGTGCGCGCGGAATTGAGCCGGCTCTTTCGCTGGCTCAAGGAAAAAGGCGTCACGGTTATCATCACCGGCGAGCGCGGCGGCGGCACGCTGACCCGCTATGGCCTGGAGGAATATGTCTCTGATTGCGTCATCTCGCTCGATCATCGCGTGGTCGATCAAGTGACGACGCGCCGGATCCGCATCGTAAAATATCGCGGCAGCACCCACGGCACGAACGAGTATCCGTTCCTCATCGAAAAGGATGGCATTTCGATCTGGCCAATCACTTCCGTCCAACTCGAACACACTGCGTTGAGCGAGCGCATCCCGACGGGCATCGCGCGCCTCGACACCATGCTCGACGGCAAGGGATTCTATCGCGGGAGCAGCATTCTCCTCTCGGGCACCGCGGGCACGGGCAAGACGAGCGTGTCGGCGACTTTCGCTGCCGCCACCTGCCAGCGCGGCGAACGGTGCATCTTCTTTTCCTTTGAAGAATCCTCCAGCCAGATCATACGCAACATGGCCACGATCGGGCTCGATCTGCAGCAGTGGGTGAAAAAGGAACGGCTCCAGTTTCACACCGTGCGGCCGTTCTATCACGGCTTGGAAATGCACCTCGCTCGCACGATCAAGTTCATCACCGAATTCGCGCCGAAAGTAGTTATTATCGACCAGATCTCCGGCTTGGACACGACCGGTACTCCCTTGGAAATCAAGTCGGCCCTGATGCGGCTGTTGGACTGGCTGAAAGTGAAAGGGATCACCGTGATGCTGACCGATCTCACGATGGGCAACAATCCGCTCGAGCGCGTGGATGGAGCAATTTCCTCGCTTGTGGACACCTGGCTGGTGGTGCGGGATCTCGAGGCAAACGGCGAGCGCAACCGCGGTCTGCACGTCCTGAAATCACGCGGCATGGGGCATTCGAATCAGGTGCGCGAATTCGTGGTGACGGACACCGGCATCCAGCTCACCGATGTCTATATCGGCCCGAGCGGAATGCTCACCGGATCCGCGCGTGTGTCGCAGGAAGCGCGCGAGCGGGCGGAGCGCGTGAGCCTGGACGAAGAAGCCGAGCGGCAACAATTGGCACTCGAATGCAAACGTGCCGCGCTCGAAGGTCAGATCGCCGCTCTGCGCGCCGAGTTTTCGGCCGAGGAAACCATCATCGCGCGCAGCGTCGGCCAGGACAAGCTGCGCGGGGCGGTGCTCGCCTTGGATGAGGTGGAGATGGGCCGCAGCCGCCAAAGCGATGTCAAAAGCAACGGAAGCCGGATTCGCCGGAGCGGCACAGGAGGGAAAAAAACATGAAAGTGCCGCGCCCACGTCGGAAGAGAAAAACCGTTCCACCGGCGCAACCCGACTGGAGCATGCGGCTCTATATCGCGGGGCACACTCCCCGATCAGTCGCGGCTTTCCGCAATCTCGAGCAGCTCTGCAAAGATCATCTCGCTGGCCGCTACCGCATTGAGGTCATCGACCTGACAAAGCATCCGCAACTAGCGCAGGACGACCAGATTGTCGCCGTGCCGGCGCTCGTGAGGACACTGCCTTCGCCCACGCGAAAGATCATCGGCGATCTGTCCAACACGGAGCGGGTGCGGCTCAGCCTCGATCTCCCGCCTCACAACAGTTCCTTTGCCCGGCGGAATGGAGAAAAGAATGTCTGACACCATCGACGAATTCCCCAGATTGCCACAGGTCGGCAAGTACGTTCTGCGCCTCTACATCACCGGAAACACGCGGCAATCGAGCCGCGCGATCCGTCATATCAAGACGATCTGCCAAACCCATTTGAAGGACGGCCATCTCCTAGAGGTGGTGGCCCTTCACGACCAAAAGGAACGCGGCGCTCTCGATCAAATCGTGGTCGCCCCAACCCTCGTTCGGGAAATGCCGGGGCCGGTTCGCCGTCTGGTCGGTGACTTTTCGCAAACCGAGAGCGTCGTCGCGCTTTTGGATGAAGCCGTCACTGCAAACACGCAAACGCGAGAGCAGCTGATCGAAGAAGTCGCGGCCTTGCTTGCGCGGCTGACCGAGGCCGAGGAAACGGTGGGCGCCATTTGCTCCGGCGAAGTCGATGCCGTGATGGTGAAAGGGCCGCGCGGCGATCAACTCTTCACCTTGAAGGGCGGTGATGAACCTTACCGCGTGCTGGTCGAAGAGATGAACCAGGGCGCCGTTACACTCGCAGCGGATGGGTCGATCCTATATTGCAACCGCCGTTTCGCCGAGCTGTTGAAGATGCCAATCGAGAGCCTAATCGGGTTGGCGTTCGCCTCATTTGTGGCGAAGTCCGAGCAGCCAAACTTTTCCAGATTACTTAAAGCGGGACGCAGGCAGAGCAGCGCTGGAGAAATGACGCTCTGCGCGGCG
>JBDTYN010000030.1:0-3641 GCA_040005675.1 Chthoniobacterales bacterium | reverse complement strand
GCGGTGGTGATGTACGTGACGCGGCGCATCGATTGGTATGCGAGAGATGTGAGCTAGGCTCATACTTTCACGAGCAGACACTCAGTAACACAAGGGCCCTGCACATCCTCTATTTCTAGAGGCGCAAAAGGCTTTGGTTGCCTTTCTCAAATAATACAGTAATATGTCTCAACTGAGACACTATGGGCACCACAGCATTACGCAAACAATCCGCGACCGTGTCGCTGCAGGCACAAATCGAGCGAATCCGGGCCGGGTTAAGCTTCCGGGCGGTGCAGAATTTGCAGAAGGCGTTTGATTTTCCATTGGAAACCGTTGCCGCGGTGCTCGGGATCTCACGTGCCACCTTGCATCGCCGGAAGACCCAGGGCAGGATCGACCGGCGCGAGGCGGAACGCGTAGTCCGTTATCAACGGCTGCTTGAGAGGGCGAGGGAAGTGTTTGGCCATCCAGATGCCGCGCGCAAATGGCTCAAGCATCCGCAGCAGGGCTTGGGCGGCGCAGTCCCAATCGACTTCGCCAAGACAGAGCTGGGCGCGCGCGAGGTCGAGAATCTCCTCGGGCGCATTGAGTACGGCGTCTACTCCTGATGGCCGAAGTCGTCGGGTGGCGCATCGTCAAAGAAAAACACGCCGGCACCGCTTTTTCAGGCGACGGCGCACGAACGTTCGAGGGACGCTGGAATTCCGCTGGTGTGGCGATTGTTTACTGTAGCGAGCACCTCTCTCTTGCAGCGCTCGAGATTCTCGTGCACGCGCAGCCAGTCACGATCACCGATAACTTCCGCGCGTTTCGAGTGAGTTGGGACGAAACGTTAATGGTCGCGATTGATCGTGCGCGATTAGGCAAAGACTGGAATGCGAATCCGCCGGGCACCGCATCGAAAACGGTTGGCGATCGATGGGTCAAAACAAGTCGTTCCGCGGTCCTCGTCGTGCCTAGCGTGGTCGTGCCGCTTGAACGAACTTTTCTTTTGAACCCGAAGCATTCCGACTTCGCGCAAATTAGGATCGAAAGCACCGGCCGTTTTGTGCTCGATTCCCGGCTGAAAGCGTAATCACCAAGCCGTCCGCGTCGTTGACGCAGCCCGGAAGTTCTCGCCGGGATTCAGAACTCTCTTCAAAGCTGTCTCGGGTCTGGAATTGCTTTGAAAAATGAACCCCCTCGGTTGAGCGTCGCTTCTCCTCGCGCAGAGTAGCAGATGTTTGTTTCTTTCTCGCGGCTGGTATGTGTTTTGGCGCTTTGGACGTCGTTCGCCGCGCGCGCCGCCGAGGTTCCTGTCGCTTTCGAGTCATTCCAGTCGGGCGGGCGGCGCATCGGACTCGATCACTTCCAACCGGCGGATGGCAAATCCCGCGCCACGCTCTTGGTCTTGCATGGTGCTGGCGGGACGCTGTTGGATGGACCGGAGATGCGGCGTGTGGCGCGCTCTTTGGCCGAGGCAGGGAACGATGTGTTTCTCGTTCATTACTTTAACCGGACCGGAAATCTCTTTGCTCGCGACGCGACGATGCAGCGCAATTTCGAGACATGGCTCAATACGGTACGCGACGCAGTGAGTTTCGCCGAAACGAGATCAGGCACCGGTCGGCCCATCGGTATCTATGGCTACTCGCTCGGCGCCTTCCTCGCGGTGGCTGCCGCATCGGATAATCCGCAGGTAGGGGCCGTGGTGGAGCAGGCGGGCGGAGTCTGGAACAATCAGACGAAAAGAATTGGTCGCATGCCGCCGCTGCTCGTGATGCACGGACGTATTGATACTCGTGTTCCCTTCGAAAAGTACGCAGCGCCGTTGCTGAAGGTTTTGCGTGAGCGGGGCGGCCCTGTCGAAACGCGGTTCTTCGCCCAGGAGGGCCACGGGTTTTCACCCGCAGCGATGAAGGAAGGGAAAAGCGTTGCCGCAGAATTCTTCAGCCGTCGCGTTGGCGCCGCGATAAAGGAACCTGTAAAGCGCAAGGAGGACGCCGGCCGATGAAGTTGACGAACATAGCAAAAGGGAAGGCGTGGTTTGAAGTTTTGCAGACAACGGAGCGCTCGCAGACCGCGATGATGACCCTGGCGGCGAGCGCTTCCACCGGAGCGAAGCCGGAGGCGCACGAGCAGAGCGATCAGGTGCTGTTGATGCTCCAGGGGGAGCTAACCGGTGAAGTGGGCCAGCAGCGCGTGACGCTCCAGAAAGGGGATGTGCTGATTATCTCCGCAGGCGAAAAACACCGCTTCACGAATCTGAGCGAGCATCCCGCGATGACGTTCAACGTCTATTCGCCGCCGGAATATCCGCCCGACGCGAAAGGCTGATTCAAGCAGCGAGCAGCGGCGAGAGGAGCCGCGGCAGCGTAGTCCCGTGGAACTTTGTATAGAGGAATTTCGTCACGAGCGCATTTTCCTCCGTCAGGGCAGCCGCCTGCGAGACGCCGCTGTCACGCAGAGTTAGCAACGACTGTTCGAGAAGACGCGTTCCGAATCCGCGATTTCGATATTCCATCAGCACGCAAGGACCGGGTGCGAGATGATTTTCGCTTGTCTGATCTGGGGTCAAAATACTCGCGCCGATGATGCGAGAGCCGTGGCGCAGCGCGAGCCGGACGACATTTGCGGAAGCGAAGGCATGATCGAGCCAGGGTTCGACCGTCTCGATCACTTCGTGCATCGCCGGATTCCACGTGGGATCGAGCAGGAAGGAACGCGAAATGACCTTCCGCAGCTCCGCTTCATCCTCCGCGCGAGCCGGTGAAATCTCGTAGTGCCCGGGCAGTTTGGTGGCAATCAGCGGCAGCTTTGCGAGGTCCCAGGTGAACCGAATCCAATTGGTCAGTTTCATGCGAAAGGCGTCGTCAGTATCGTATACATACAACGCGCGGCAACTGACGTTAGATGGCCTGCGAGCAGAAAAATTTCTGCCTGTTCGTTTCGTACTTGCGGTCGAGGAAGAGCCTCCCGTCGCTGCCCATCGCAGCAGCCACGCGGCGAGGGCGCCGCCTAGAGGGACTGGACCGTTTTGAGGGTCTCGTGGAAAGACTGGTAAAGCTCGCGATGCTGAGCGACGCCACGTCGCAGCACCGGTTTGAAATTGGCCAGGTCGGCGACGTTAACAATTTGGTCGACGCTTTGCACGAAGGCGGTGGTCGCATCATTGGTGGCGAAGCGGTGACTGAGCAGAACGACGAAATGCAGGCGGCGCTGGGCTCCGGGCCGTTTAATCATGTCGAGCAGGATCGGGTTATTCTGCGGCGTCGAGCCCTTAAAGTTTTCGTAGATGATCACAACGTTGTAGGCGTACGTTTTCAGCTTGAGTAAGACGTCTTCCTGGAACAGACCGAGGTGGACCTTGTAGGTCATGTCGATCAACTGCGGGACGACGATCTTTTGGTACTGCTGATGGTCCACGCAAACCAAAGCGGTATTGTCGTTGACGTCGAAGAACGAATGATCGTGTTCGTGATCCATGGCTGATTAGCGGAAAGCGTTTGCTGGCAGGTCGAGGCGCAGGCCGGAGTCGAGATCGCTGTCCACCCCGCGGGCTTTTTGAATCAAATCAATGCCCCGCGTGACGCGACCTTTACGCGAGGCGAAGAGCCTTGCAGTTTCTTCCGTGATCCAGTTGTTTTCGTATGCGTTCAAGACCGATTGGTCGAACGTCA
>JBDTYN010000029.1:0-2391 GCA_040005675.1 Chthoniobacterales bacterium | reverse complement strand
CGACGCGCGGACGCTGCCGAATTTTGAAAAGATTAAGGCGAAGCTGGCGGAACTGCAGTAAGCCCTTGTCATGTCGAGCGAAGTCGAGACATAGTCGGCGCGTTTAAATCTATGACTGACGAATTCAAGACGCTGCGGAAATTCGACGCCGGCGAAGGACACGAAGGGCGGTTTTATTCTCTGCCAGCGCTCGAGGAGCAGGGCGTTGGACCCATTTCGCGTCTTCCCGTCAGCATCCGAATCGTCCTCGAGTCGGTCCTGCGCAATTGCGACGGCAAAAAGGTGCGTCGCAAAGACGTCGAGATCCTCGCGAATTGGAAGGCGACGCAGCCGGCGAACAGTGAGATCCCGTTCATCGTCGCTCGCATCGTGTTGCAGGATTTCACTGGCGTCCCACTCGTGGTCGATCTGGCGGCGATGCGCAGCGCGGTGCATCGGCTCGGGGGTGACCCAAAACTTATCGAGCCGCTCGTGCCAGTGGATCTCGTTGTCGATCACTCCGTGCAGGTCGATTTTGCCGGCTCCGCTCAGGCGCTGCGGCTGAATATGGAGATGGAGTTCAAACGCAATCGTGAGCGCTATGAATTTCTGAAATGGGGTCAGCAAGCGTTCAAAACTTTCGGGCTCGTCCCGCCAGGAATCGGCATCGTCCATCAGGTCAACCTCGAATATCTGGCAAAAGGGGTGATCGAAAGTTTCCAGAGTGCGACTGAGCAATCGCAAGTTGGAAAACTTCCGCCACTTTTTTACCCCGACACGCTGGTTGGGACCGACTCGCACACGACGATGATCAACGGCCTCGGCGTGGTCGGCTGGGGCGTGGGCGGAATCGAAGCGGAAGCCGGCATGCTCGGCCAGCCAGTTTACTTTTTGACGCCGGAAGTCGTGGGGGTGCACCTGAGCGGACGCCTGCGCGAAGGCGTCACCGCCACCGATCTCGCGCTCCACGTCACGCAAATGCTGCGCGCGCAGAAAGTCGTCGGGAAGTTTGTCGAGTTCTACGGCGAGGGTGCCGCGTCATTACCGCTCCCGGATCGCGCAACCGTCGGGAACATGGCGCCGGAATATGGCGCGACCATGGGTTACTTTCCGGTTGATCCGGAGTCGGTCAACTATCTCCGCGCCACCGGCCGGAGCGACCAGCAGTGTAGCGCGTTTGAAAATTATTTCCGCGCGCAAAACATGTTTGGCATGCCACGGAAGGGCGAGGTCGATTACAGCGTCGATCTCGATCTGAACCTCGGTGATGTGCAGTCCAGCGTAGCCGGACCGAAACGGCCACAAGACCGAATCAACCTGCCTGACCTCGGACGGACATTCCGCGAGCTTTTCGTGAAGCCGGTGGAAGAGGGCGGATACGGTAAAACCAGCGATCAACTGACCGCGCGATTTCCGCTTCATCTCAACGGGGAGGCGAGAATCACTAACGGCGATACGGAGGCGGCGAGCGTCGCTGGCCCAACCGACACCGGGGCCGGCATGCGTGCTGACGGCGGCAAAATGATCGGCGAAACGGACGGCGATAGCGAGATGGTCACGAATCGACCAACTGCGACGCCTGCGGAGATGGTGGGGCTAACCCACGCAAAAGAATTTAAGGACGGCGACAGCCAGATTGGGCATGGCAGCGTGTTGATCGCTGCGATCACCAGCTGCACGAACACGAGTAATCCAAGCGTCATGCTCGCGGCTGGCTTGCTCGCGAAGAAAGCGGTGGAACGCGGCCTTCGCGTCGACCCTTCGGTGAAGACCTCGCTGGCGCCGGGTTCCCGCGTCGTTTCAGATTACTTGCAGCAAACCGGACTGCAACGTTACCTCGATCAGCTTGGGTTCAATGTTGTCGGGTACGGGTGCACGACGTGCATTGGAAATTCGGGCCCGCTCGATCCAAAGATTGAAAAAGTAATTTCGGATCACGATCTAATCGCTGCCTCCGTGCTTTCCGGGAATCGCAATTTCGAGGCGCGCGTGCACCAGAACATCAAGGCAAACTTTCTGATGTCGCCGCCACTGGTTGTTGCCTTCGCCCTCAGCGGCCGGGTTGATCTCGATCTCGCCCACGACCCGATCGGCCGTGACCGCGATGGTCGCGACACTTTCCTGCGCGATCTGTGGCCGAGTCTTCAGGAAATTCGCGAAACCATGCAAGCGGCGCTTACGCCCGAAGTGTTCCGTCGGCTGTATCGCGATTTCGCCGATCAGAATCCTAAATGGAACGAAATTCCTTCGAGTACCGGTGACGTTTACCAGTGGGATGAGGAGAGTGATTACATCCACGAGCCGCCCTTCTTCCAGAACTTTTCGATGCAGGTCGGACACAGCGAACCGATTCGTGGTGCGCGTGCGCTCGGCATTTTTGGTGACTCGGTGACTACTGATCACATCTCCCCG
>JBDTYN010000028.1:0-4592 GCA_040005675.1 Chthoniobacterales bacterium | reverse complement strand
AAGACCTGCTCGAGTTGGTCGGCATCGGCGCGAATCGTATCAACTTCGGCGTTCCAGAAACGAATTAATTGAATCTCCTTCTGGTAGAGCCGGTGTCCCACAAGCGCGAGCGACTTCTCGAGCGTCTCATGCACATGCATCGGTCTGAGGAACGGCTTCGCAGGGCGGGCAAATCGGAGCAGTTGATTCACCAGTGAATCGATGCGGTCGATCTCGTGGCCGATCAGATTTGAAAAGGTGTCGCGAAAGTCGGAGTCCTGGTAACGCTCCGGCAGAAGCTGCGCGAAGGTTTTGATCGAGACGAGCGGGTTCTTGATTTCGTGTGCCATCCCAGCGGACAACGTCCCCAGACTGGCGAGGCGGTCGCTGCGTCGGATCTGCGACTCGAGTCGTTTCAGCGCAGTGATGTCGGTCAAAACCATGAGCGCTCCAAGCATCTGCCCCTCCTGGGCGTGAAAGATGGAGCTGCTAACGCGGACGAAATCGGCTCCTTCGTCCGACTGGAGCGTGAGTTCGCGGTTTTCCTGGCGTTGTCCGGTCCGCAACGTCTCTACCATCACCGCCGACACCGCGCGCGGTAGCTCGGTGATCGCGCCATCAAGGACCTCTTTCGGGCTTAACGCTAAGATTTGCCCGGCCTCATTATTGAAAACCGTGACGCGTCCGTCAGCATCCGCCGCAATCACGCCTGTCGTTAGATTCTCCAGGAGCGTGTCGTTGTAAATTCTCGCGTTTTGGACTTCTGTGAAAAGCTGAGCATTGTCGATCGCCACGGCAAGTTGACCACACAAAACCTGGAGCGAATTTTGCTCCATGCTGCCGTAAATCCGACCGGACAATCGCGGCCCAAGTAACATCACTCCGGCGAGGTGTTCTCGCGAAAAAATCCCCATCGCGATGGCGATATTCAGCGAACTCATTTGCGACATCACGCGATTGAGTTCCTGTGTCGGTCGAATCCGGTGCAGCTCGTCGAGCACGAGCGGTTCGGGATGCGCGATAAGATAACGAATGATTGGATTCTCTCTCGGCAGATCGAGGCAGGACTGCGAAGCGCCTTTTTTCCTCGGCGGAAAATGCTGCGCGAACTCGTGTTTGTCGTTGAGCAGAATGAGGACGCGCTCGGTCGCGACGGCATGGCTAATCGTCTCCGCGAAACGCGAAAGAAGGTCGTGCAGCGTAGTGACGGATTTTAAAATCGCGGTGGCCTGGCTCATCGTCGCGCGAAAATCCAACCCGCGCGTGCCCAAAAAAAGTCGGTTCGCCAGGCTCTGCGAAACGCCTCGAGCGGGCGCCATCGCAAACGCGACGACGATGGCGGCGGCGACGTGCGCGAACGACTCACCTCGCTGAGGAAAAATGGGTACCAAAACCGCACGCACCAACAACCACATCACGCCGTAGAGTGCGAGAAGATAGACGAGTAAAACTGTGTAAGCCATCGCTCGCCGGAAGAAGAATCCCACTTCCATGATCTTGCGGGTCGCGATGCCGTAAGCGACCAGCACGCTGAAGACGACAACTCGAAAAGGCGCGAACAAGATCGATTTTGATGCGCCGATGAGGAAATCCAAGGCGAACGCAAGCAGCAGCGAGAATGCGAGGGCTGCGATCCCGGCAATCAGGATAAATGAAAGTTCCGCCTTTTGGCGGCCCGAAGTTTTCCGAAGATCACGCCAGGTGCCGACGACGAGCGCGATAAACGCCAGGCAAAACCAGATTGCGTAGACGTATATCCCGTAGCCGTAGACTGGAATCGCCGTCGCCGAGCCCGGTGAGGTCAATAAGTGCGCTTCCTGCAAGAATAACTTTGTTTGACAGAGAGCGACGATGCCGATCGTCAGGACAAGCCATACGCGGGAGTTGCGGAGAATCGCGCGCCAGGCGTTTCCCTTTTCCCTCACGGAGAGGCGCAGGAGATTCAATGCGGCCAGATACAACGCGCCCGCAGCGGATGCTTGCCTGATCGAAAGTTCCGCGACTGCTGGAACGACGGCAGTCGAAGCGGAGTAGAGACTAAAAAGCCACCATTCGATAACAAGCGACAGCAACAAGAAGCACTGGTTAGTTAACCTTTTGGGATTGGCTTGAAAGACAGCGACTGCCAGCGCTAGCTGAAGTCCCGCTGCTGCAAGAGTCGGAGCCGCCGCTGGATTCATTACGCGCCGAGACGGTTCAGCACCATTGTACTGGCGCTACCGCCGAGCCCTCGGACATTGACCAGGGCACAATCGACCTTCGCTTTACGAGCCCGGTTTGGAATCACATCAAGATCACATCGGGGATCAGCGGTCTCGTAGTTTGCCGTGGGCGAGATGAGGTTATCCCGCATCGCGAGCGCACAACCAATAATTTGAAAAGGACCTCCTGCTGAGAGCGGATTACCGGTCACACCCTTGATTGAGCTGACGGGCACGTAACGCGCATCCTCGCCGAATACTCGCTTGATGACCTCGATTTCAACGGCATCCAGGACGGGGTGGCCGGGACCGTAGGCTGAAATGTAATCGACCTCCTTTGGGGTTCGACCGGCATTGGCCAGCGCAAGCTTCATCGACTCCTTTAATCCTGTGGCCGGTTGGTCGGGATCAGAGTCGCGTTGCTTACTAAACCCGCTGATCTCCAAGTAAACGCGGGCACCGCGAGCTTGGGCGCGCTCCAGATTCTCAAGCACCAGAATACCCGCACCTTCGGAGATGACACCAGAGTCTCGAGATAAATCAAACGGTCGGCTCGCCTTGGCGGGATTGTCGTTTTGGTAAGAGCTCAATCCGGTGGCCGTGAAACTTGCCATCGCTAAAGGCGTGATTGGTGCATCCGCTCCGCCGGCAATTGCAATCTCGGCTTCGCCGGAGCGAATCATCGCCGCACCCTCGGCAATTGCATCCAGACCAGAGGGGCAGGCAGAGGATACCGTGGCGGCGTTAGCGCATGCCCCGAGTCGATCCGCGATCACGTTGGCGGGGGCCTGTGGTTTTGAAGCCCCCAAGGAAGCTGGTGAGACACGACCAGGGCTTCGCTCATTCACATCGTGGAAAACCCGTTCGATCACGTCCAACGCACTCGTACTCACGCCGATTACCACGGGCGTGGGGCTGGGCAGCTCCAGATGGTCGATATCCAGGCCAGCATCTTTCAGCGCCATCATGGTCGCGGCATACGCCAGCTGCGTATGGCGTGCCATCCGCTTCGGTTTGAGTTCCGGCTCGATGTAATCCGAGGGATTAAAATCTTTCACTTCCCCCGCAATCCGGCTTTTGAAACCCGTTGTGTCGAACAACGTGATCGGACCGATGCCGCTGCGTCCTTCTCGCAGCGATTTCCAGAAAGCCTCCAGACCAT
This sequence comes from Chthoniobacterales bacterium, assembly GCA_040005675.1. Taxonomy (GTDB): domain Bacteria; phylum Verrucomicrobiota; class Verrucomicrobiia; order Chthoniobacterales; family UBA10450; genus JACCXL01. The sequence continues at coordinate 1,250 of JBDTYN010000028.1, read as the reverse complement.
TGCCGTTCGGAGCAAGAATTCCGATGCCGGTAACAACAACGCGATTTCTCGTAGCCATGATTGTTTTTAGCGTGCTGGGGATAAGGCGGCCCGGATTCTAGCGTCTACACAAAATACAGTCATTCTATTTCTTGAACCTCTCTCTCTTACTTATTCACCAAATTGCGCAGTTATTCACAAGTTGCTTCTTGCGCATCGCACAAAATATTTCATCCTGCTCGCGCCAGAAACATTCGCCGCAGAATTGTATGCGCGGCACGCTCTTAGCTCTTAATCGCACGGACCATGCCTGCCACCGCCGAACTCCCGAACGTTCTCATTATCGACGACGAGATGGGTCCTCGCGAGAGCCTCCGCATGCTCCTCAAGACCAATTATCAGGTCCATATGGCGGACAGCGTCGAAAAAGGCATCCGTCTTCTGCGCGAAAAACAGCCCGACGCCGTCATTAGTGACATTCGCATGCCCGGCACCAATGGAATCGACGGTTTACGCCAAATTCGCGAGATCGATCCGCATGTCGCCGTCATCATGCTGACCGGCTTTGGTGCCTTGGAAACGGCGAAAGAAGCGCTGCGCCTCGGCGCGAACGATTACATTAGCAAGCCTTTTGATGCGCGTGAAATGCGCGATGTGATCAATCGAAATGTCGAACGCACGCGGGTGCAGCGCAGCGGTGAAAGCGCCGCTGCGGAAATCAAAGAACTGAACAATCGGTTGCTCAAGGAACTCGCACAAAAAGAGAGGCTGGCCTCGTTGGGCCAGGCTTCCGCGGAGTTCGTTCACGATCTCGGCAATCCACTCACGATTGTCTGGGGATACGTCCAGCTCCTGGCGAAAAAGCTCGAGCAAGGCGGAGGCGAAAATGCGAACGGCACTTCCGCAAAAGAGCTTGCCATCATCGAACAAAACGTTCGCCTCTGCCGTGACCTTCTGACGATGTGGCAAAGCTACGGCAGCGTCGAAGCATCGCCCCATAAACCGGTTTCAGTTTCGGGCATCCTGCGTCAGGTCGTTAAAGGCGTGGGTCCGATGGCGGTGCAAAACGGGGTGGAGCTCGACTGCCAGATCTGCGACGATCCCTGCACCCTGCTGGGCGATGCCGTGCAAATCACGCGCGCCATTCAAAACGTGGTCATCAACGCGGTGCAGGCCTCTATGGAAAAAAAGGGAACGGTCACCGTTGCCTGCATGGAGAAGGACTTTTATGTCGACGTGCGAGTGGAAGATAGTGGTTCCGGCATCGCTTC
>JBDTYN010000027.1:0-4480 GCA_040005675.1 Chthoniobacterales bacterium | reverse complement strand
GATCCGCCAGGTAACCCCCGCCTTCTCCTTTTGGCGCGGTTCAAGTGGCGGCGGCTGCCGCCTCGAACGCTTGATCGAGAACCGCGAGGAGATAGTTGTGCCTCTCGCCGCGCCCGATTTCGTCGTCCTTCTCGAGAAATGGGGCAAGAGGTCCGGCGTTCAGGCTTTCCCTGATAAATGCAAGGGTTTCTGCGTAAGCCAAAAGAGCGGGAGCGGCACGTTTTCTGCACTTTCATGAACGCTTTCGCTCTTTCTTCAGTTTCCGCGTATGAACGTAATCGTAGCCGATGATGACGGCATCACCCGCCTCATGCTCACCTCGGCACTGGCGAAACTCGGCCATCAGGTGAGTGACGCCGAGAACGGCCGGGACGCCCTCGCCATTTGGAAGCGCGGACACCAGCACCTCATCATTTCGGATTGGATGATGCCTGACCTCGATGGGTTGGACCTTTGCCGCACCATTCGCGCAGCCACCGCTTCCGACTTCACTTACATCATCCTGCTCACGGCGCGTTCCGGAAAGACGGACTACCTCGAGGGGATGAGGGCGGGTGCCGACGATTTCATCAGCAAGCCATTTGAGAAAGATCACCTGGCCGCGCGTGTGCGTGTGGCTGAACGCATTCTCGGTCTGCATAGCGAGCTGCGGGCTGCGAATACCGATCTCGAGCGCCGCGTCCGCGAGCGCACAACGGAGCTTGAAACGGCGCTCCGGGCGAAGAGCGAATTTCTTTCCCGCGCCAGCCACGAGCTACGCACCCCGATGAATCACGTCCTCGGTTTTGCGCAGTTGCTGGAGCTCGACCAGCTGACTCCGGATCAAAACGAAAGCGTCGCGCGAATCCTCACGAGCGGACGCCATCTGCTCACTTTGATCGATCGCATCCTCATCGTCTCGAAATCCCATTCGATGGATCTGAGTTTCCTTGAAACGAACGAGTCCAGGACGGAGGTTGGATGCGGGAAGGTGTGTTAATGAGAAGCGGTCTGACGCGCAAGCTGACCGTGCTCTACACGACGGCGCTCGGCGCCATTGCGCTGCTCCTCCTCATTGGATATGGCTTGGTTCATCGGACCGTATTGCGGCAGACGAATGACTCGCATGTCGTGAACCTCGCCGGCCGGCAACGCATGCTGAGCCAGCGATTGAGCAAAGAAGCGCTCTTGTCGCAAACGGTGGCCAACGAATACAACCGCGCCCGGACGTTCGAGGAGATGAGCGCCACGCTCGCTCTCTGGCAGCGTTCGCAAAAGGCATTGCAGGAGGGTGATACCGAACTCCGACTGCCCGGTTCCAACAGTCCGGAACTAAAGCAGCTGTTCAGCGCAATCGAGCCGCATTTCCGCACGATGGTCGATGGCGCCACCAGCCTCCTGGGCGGGCAGACAAACGCCGCCTCGGTGGAAACCATTCTCGCACACGAGGGACCATTCCTCGAAGGAATGACTGCGGTCGTCGCACAGTATGAACGCGAAGCGCTCCTCCGCGTCCGGGATCTCCAACGACTGCAAACACTCATCCTCGGCGCGGCGCTTCTCGTTCTGCTCGCGGAGGCGCTCCTCGTCTTTCGTCCCGCGGTCGAGATGTTGCGCCGTAGCAATGCTGGGATTGACCGGACCCAGAATGCGCTTCAGCGGGAGAAGGCCTACGTTGAGTTGCTCGAGGCCGTCGCCACTTCCGCCAATGAAGCCTCCTCGATCGACGAAGCGCTCGGCTTCTGTTTGCGCCAGGTCTGCGGTTGTATGGGCTGGTCTGTCGGTCACGCCTATCTGCCCGCGGCGGATGGCTCGGGCGATCTGCTGCCGACCGATATCTGGTATCTGGATGATCCCGTGCGATTCGACACCTTTCGTCGCGTCACGGCGCGCGCGCGTTTTGCCCCTGGGATCGGCCTGCCGGGCCGCGTGCTCGCAAGCGGGAAGCCTGTCTGGATTTCGGACGTAACTACTGATCCGAATTTCCCGCGCGCCAGACAGGCGCGTGATATCGGCGTGAAATCCGGCTTCGCTTTTCCAATTCTGGCCGGCGCGGAGACGGTCGGCGTTCTGGAGTTCTTTTCCGCGAAAGCGGCGGAGCCCGATCGGCAGCTGTTGGCGACAATGGCGCACACCGGCGGCCAGCTCGGCCGGCTTTTCGAACGCAAACGCGCTGAAGAAGAGCTGCGGAATTCCGAACTCCGCTTTCGTTCCGTCACGCAATCGGTCGGTGATGCGATTATTTCGTCGAACACCGCCGGCGAAATAATTTTCTGGAACAACGGCGCGGAGAAACTTTTCGGCTATTCCGAAGATGAAGTGCTGGGGAAGCATCTCGAACTCATTATGCCCGACCGCTTCCGCGCCATGCATCGCATGGGCATGGCGCGTTTTATGGCCGGTGGCGAAGCGCGAGTCATTGGCAAGACGGTTGAGCTGGTCGGCTTGCGCAAAGACGGTAACGAATTTCCTATCGAGCTGGCCCTCTCGACCTGGAGCGCCGGGGAAGACAAATTTTTTACTGGCATCATCCGCGACATCTCGGGACGCAAGCGCTCGGAAGCAGCATTGCAAAAGGAGCGGGAGCTCTTGACTGCGCTTTTCGAGAATGTCGCAGACGGGATTGTGGCGTGCGATGCCGATGGCGTGCTGACGCTCTTCAACCGCGCGACGCGCGAATTCCACGGCCTGCCCGCAGAGCCAATTCCGGCCGATGAGTGGGCAGAGCATTTCGATCTCTATCTGCCAGACGGCACGACGCGGCTAACGAAGGAGCAGATCCCGCTCTTTCGCGCTCTGCACCAGGGTTCCGTGCGCGACGTCGAGATGGTCATCGCGCCGAAGAATCGGCCTGCGCGGCGCGTTCTGGCGAGTGGCCAGGCTTTTTACGATGCCGGAGGAGTCAAGCTGGGCGCGGTCATTGCCGTGCACGACATCACCGAATCAAAACGCGCGGAAGCGGAACGCCGGGTTATCTCCGACATAGTCGAGGGCGTCATCACGACGACCAATCTCGACGAGTTGCTCAACCTCGCACACCGCTCAATCGGCAAACTCATCTACGCGGAGAATTGCTTCGTCGCCCTTCACGACGCGACAACCGACCTATTGCATTTCGAATATTGGGTCGACAAGCTTGATCCCGCCCCCACGCCTCAACCCGTCAGCAAAGGCTTCAGCGGAAGCAGCTACGTGCTGCGCACGGGCCAACCCCTCCAGCTGACCGAAGAGCTTAAAACTCGATTGCACGAGCAAGGTGAGGTCCAACTGATCGGGTCCGATTCTCCTTCCTGGCTGGGTGTCCCCTTGCGGACGCCGTCGCGCACCATCGGCGTATTGGTGGTGCAGCACTACGAAGAGCAAGGCGCTTACAGCCAGCGCGACCTTGAGTTCCTCTCCTCCGTGGGAAATCAGATCGCCCTGGCCATCGAGCGCAAGCGGGCCGAGGAGAAACTCAAACGCAGCGAAGCGCGGCTCGCGGAGGCGCAACGGCTCGCCCACATCGGAAGCTGGGAATGGGAATTGGCCACCGAAAAATTGACATGGTCCGACGAACAATTCCGGCTGTTCGGATCTGTCCCTGGGGAATTTCAGCCGACCTACGAGCGCTACTTCGACTGCATTCACTCCGACGACCAGGAGGCTGCCCGGAAATTCACTGAGACGGCGCTTGAAACAAAGAAAGCCTCCAGCGTTGATTTGCGTGTTGTTCGTCCCGATGGCCAGGTGCGTGTCCTGCACAGACGCGCAGACGTCATCCTCGACGAGGCCGGCGTTCCAATTCGCCTGGTCGGGACGATGCAGGACGTCACCGAGCAGCGGCATTACGAAGCACTGGAGATCGGCCGCAGCCGCGTGCTCGATCTGCTGGCAAAAGGCGGCGCGCTCGAAACCGCTCTCACGCTCATCGTCCAGAGTACCGAGGCGCAGGTGGATGGCACCATCTGTTCCGTCATGCTGCTTGACGAAGATGGAGAACATTTACGCTTCGGGGCCGGGCCTCGTTTGCCTCCGGCCTACACTCAAGCCATCGACGGGGTTGCGATCGGACAGGCAGTTGGCTCATCCGGCACCGCTGTTTATCGGCGGGAACGAGTGATCGTCGAGGACATCGCGACCGATCCGCTCTGGGGGGGATTTTGTGAGCTGGCCGCGCAGTTCGACCTCCGAGCGTGCTGGTCGCAGCCGATCGTCTCGGAAACGGGCAATGTCCTGGGCACCCTCGCACTCTACTTCTCCCAGCCGCGAGCACCGAGTCCCGCGGAAATCGAGGTCATGGAAATGGCGGCGCAGCTCGCCAGCGTGTCGATCACGCGCAAGCGCATTGAGTGCGATCTGGAAAAAGCGCGCGACGCCGCCGAAGCCGCCAGCCGCGCCAAGAGCGAGTTTCTCGCGAATATGAGCCACGAAATTCGCACGCCCATGAATGGCATCATCGGCATGACCGACCTCGCGCTCGAAACTAAACTGAACCGCGAGCAGCGCGAATATCTCGGGATGG
>JBDTYN010000026.1:0-6349 GCA_040005675.1 Chthoniobacterales bacterium | reverse complement strand
GACGAAGTGCTGAAATGGGCCGAGCACGAAGCGGCGCGGCAGCAGGAAAAGTTTGAGATGTTATCGCGCAAGAAATCCGGAATTACAGCGCTCCCGAATTTCGCAAAGAGCGAAGGCGACGCGGTGCAATCAATCGAAGCCCGCGCGACGCATCTGAAGCAGCTCGAGACGGAAGTGCGCGACTGGGAGAAACACCAGGCGAAGGCTGCGGAAGCGGAGTTGCGCAACCAAGCGGCGACGATCGCGAACGAGCTGGCGGCCTCTCATTCCAAGGCGAGCTCCTGCATCACAGAAGTCCCGGACGCTGACGGTGCGTTGCTGCAGGCGATCGCAGACGTATTGAAGTCAAGGATCCGGGTACCGATTCTCCTCGCCGGAACGAGCAATGGCCGCGTCGATCTCGTTGCGGTCGTGCCGAAAGCCCTAACCAACACAATTCGTGCGAATGAAATCATTCAACAGATCGCACCGATCGTTGGCGGCAAGGGTGGAGGGCGGCCAGAGAGCGCCCGCGGCGCGGGCAACGATCCCTCCAGGATTCGCGAGGCGCTCGCTCACGTGCGAGCAATGGTCGGCGCTCTCGAGTCCTGACTCCTCAGGGCAGGAGCAACGTGACGAAGGCGGTTGTGCCCACCGCCGAGATCAGGATCAAAAGGTAAGCGAAACCGCCGAGTACGAATTTGAGCGCGGTAAAAAACCAGCGCTGGCCATAAACTCGCCGAATCGACAGGAATACCTGCACCACCACAAGGCAGGACAGAAAAACGACGACAAGGACACGCGCAGAATCAGACCAGCGCGCAGCAGCCATCCCGATAAGCGTAATCAAAACCACGCTGAGATAGGCGAAAGTATGGATGTGGAGTGCGTAAACGAGGTGCTCCACGTAGAAACGCCGCTGTCGGAAGTAGAGCACCTTCAGCACAAACGCGAAAAGCGGGATGCAACAAAGCATCATGGTCGGAATGTTGCCTCGAAGCGTGCCGAGGAAGAGTTTCGCCTTGGTACCGTCCTCGCCTACCTTCTCTTTGATCCGCGTTTCCATCCAGGTAGCGAACGGCGTCTTGGTTTTGCCCCAATTGGTCGAGATGTTAATTAACTTCGGACTTGCTGCCGGTCCTGCGGCTGATTTGTCAGCAGGTTTGTCCTCCGGGTTCGGGCCGGCTGGCTTTGGTGTCGTTTCGGGGATTCGATCGAGCGCTGCGTCTAGCTTCGCGCGCTCCTTCGGTTTCAGCTCCCTTTTCGGACTCCACCGCGGCAATTTGCGGAGAGCGTTTTCGAGTTCAACCCGATCGTCCGCTTCAAGTGGGCCGGCTGTCCCCGACCAGCGGGTCCGGGCGGCTTCGATTTTCGCGCGTTGCTCCGCGGTCAAAGGCGAATCCGGGGCGGCAAGCTTACCGAGAGCCGCGTTAAGTTCTGCGCGGTCTTCCGGCTTCAATTCCACCCGCCCCTGCGGCGTGAGGTTTACCAGCTTCGCGATGAGGAAAAAACCGATGCTCGCGAGCAGGTAGAGTCGCAGCGGATGGACGTAGCGCGCGCGGCGGCCGGCGTTGAAATCATTCGTTAGCTTCCACGGCTTCGCGAGGAGGACACCGACCGATTTCAGGAATTTGGTGTCCCAATTTAAAAACGAATCGGCCGCGTCGATCAGGACCCGCAGCAGGGAGCGGCGATAGTCGATGGCATGTTGACCGCATTGCGCGCAGTATTCGCCAACGAGCGCGGCGCCGCAGTTCTCGCAGTGAGTGAGGGCTGGACGTTCGTTTTTCTTTCGGCGTCGAAAGAAACGGCGCCGAGGGCCGATCTCCTCGGCCGCGGCTGCGACCGCGTCGCCGAGAATTAAATCTGTCGATTCATCCGGCATACGCTCCGCCTCCGGATCAGTTTACCGCGGCCCAGACGCGATGGACGTCTTCGTGCTCTTCCAGGGTTTGAAGAAATTCGCCCACCTCGGTGCGATTCTCGTCGCTCAATTCGGGAAAGTTTTTCGCGATGTAGCCGAGTTCGCTCGTGACCACCGTCCAGCCATTGCCTGTGAGCCACTGCGAAACCGCGTGCAAATCGGCCCGCTCAGTGATGAAGCGCGCACCGGCTGCCCCGTCGGGAATGTCGTCGTTCTCAGCGTGCGAAAGCGGCTCGACGTTCTGTGCGCCAGCTTCGATCGCCGCCGCTTCGATGTCGGCCGTCGGATCAGCGTGGTGCGCCTCGACGAGGCCGACGTGATCGAAAAGAAACTTATTGCTGCCGGGCGCGCCGAACTGGCCCCCTTTCTTGAAAAGAACGCGGATTTCGGGCGCGGTGCGGTTGTGGTTATCGGTCAAGATTTCGACGACAAGTGGGACCTTGTGGGGTGCGTAGCCTTCGAAGACAACATGTTCCAGCACCAGTTTCTCGTCGCCGATGCCAGCGCCTTTCTTGATCGCGCGTTCGATGACATCACGCGTGACGCTCGCCCGCCGCGCCTTTTCCACCGCGGCAAACAGGCGGGCGTTCGACGCCGGCTCCGGGCCGCCCATTTTGGCGGCAACCATGATTTCTTTCACGAGCTTGCCGACGAGCTGGCCCTTCTTGAGTCCGGCAACCTCGCGCTTTGCATGCAGCCATTGTCGCCCCATGCGAACGGTGTAGCAGGCGCGCGCGGCGGCGACAAGCGCACGGCAGGTCTATTGGCGAAACAGGAAAAGTGTGGCGCTGAGCACCGTGCCGAGTCCGAAGACAAGCAAGGTGTCGGTCACGAAGTAAGTATAGGCCATGAGCAGGAGGCCGATAAACATGGGCGTCCAGACGTGCATTCGCTTGCCGTAAATGAAAGCGACGAAGCCGATTGATCCGAAGATCAAGCCAGCGATGAGGTTGGCTGGACTGAAACCTTCCATGGAACGTTGCGGAGCTTAACGCGCGCCAAAACGCCCCAAGACGGACGCCGAAACAAAGCGTTGACCAAGGAGATGTGAGGCTGCCACGATCTCGCTTCGCGACTAGCGGTCAGGCAGAGTCGTCTAACGAAGGAGAATAGTGGCTTCTCAACTTTTCAAAACCAAAAGCCCCGAGCTGCTAATTCGCGAATCGGAGGCGCCCGAGCGCAAGCTGAAGCGCTCGCTCACTGCCTTCGATCTTACTTGTCTCGGGATCGGCGCGATCATCGGCGCGGGAATCTTCGCGCTCGCCGGCACCGCCGCCGCGGGCGAGTCGGCGCGCGTCGGGGAGTCGATCGTGAAAACGCCGGTGCTCAATTTCATCATCGCTTTCGTCAATCACACCGATCTTGTTTTCGGACGTGCGGCCGCGGGGCCGGCGGTGGCGATTTCGTTTGTCGTCGCCGCGGTCGCCTGCGGATTCGCGGCTCTCTGTTACAGCGAGCTGGCCTCGATGATCCCGGTCTCCGGCTCCGCTTACACCTATTCTTACGCGACGTTAGGCGAGATCGTCGCCTGGATTATCGGCTGGGATTTGATCCTCGAATACGCGGTCGGCAACATGGCGGTGGCGGTCGGTTGGTCGGGATATTTCGTGCAATTGCTCGGCAATTTACCCTTCGGGCTGCATCTCCGGTTTCCGCTTTGGCTGGTGAGCGATCATACCACGGCGGGGACGATTATCGCCAAGGGCGGGGCGGGACTGAGCGATTATTCCTCGACCACGCTGCCAGTCATCATGGGACATCCGATCGCCTTTAACCTGCCCGCATTTCTCATCGTCATGGCGGTGACGGTACTCCTGGTTTACGGCATCCGCGAGAGCGCGACCGCCAACACCACCATCGTCCTCATCAAACTCGCGGTCGTGGTTTTCGTGATCGCCTTCGGCTCATTCATGGTCAATCCGACCAACTGGCACCCGTTCATGCCATCAGGTTTTGGCGGTGTCATGGGCGGGGCGGCGATCGTCTTTTTTGCGTTCATCGGCTTCGACGCCGTCTCGACGACGGCCGAGGAGACGAAGAACCCGAAGCGCGATTTGCCGATTGGGATGATCGCCAGCTTGATCATCTGCACGATTCTCTACGTCCTCATGTCGGGCGTGCTCACGGGGATGAAAAAGTACACCACATACCTCGGTGATTCAGCCGCGGTCGCGAGCGCTTTTGCCGGGAAGCCCTGGGCGCAGGCGCTCATCAGTGCAGGGGCGCTGGCCGGGCTCACCTCCGTCTTGCTTGTCTTTCAGCTCGGCCAGCCGCGCATCTTCATGGCGATGGCGCGCGACGGTCTCCTGCCGCGATATTTCGCCCGCATCCATCCGCGCTTCCGCACCCCGTATATCACCACCATCTGGACCGGCCTCGTTGTCGGTGGCGTCGCCATGTTCACGGATATCGGTTCGTTAGCCGACCTTACCAATATAGGGACGCTCTTCGCCTTCGCGCTGGTTTGTTGCGGCGTCATCGTGCTGCGGAAGAAAGATCCCACCCGGCCGCGGCCTTTCCGGGTTCCGTTCGTCCCGGTCTTCCCGCTCCTCGGCGTGTTTTTTTGCGGAGCCCTCATGCTCAGCCTGCCGATCGAAACCTGGATTCGGTTCTTTATTTGGCTCGGGCTCGGCCTGCTAATCTACTTCTTCTACAGCATTCGCCACAGCCGGCTGCGGCACGGGATCGACACCGGCGACACGGAAGACATCCTGCCACCGCCGATCGACCCTTAGCTCCGGCCGTTTTCGGGGTAGCGCACGCATCCTGCCGCGAGTTTGTTGTGCGCGCGGCTCAGGCCCGGAAAGTTCTAAGTTCGCGACAGCAGGATGCTATCGCCAGCACGCAGGATGCGTGCGCTACCGGCCGAGGGCGCAGGGGGACGACGCTCGTCGATCAGTCGTTCGTGCCTTTGTCGTAAAACAGAATGTTTACGAGCAGAAAGATTCCTGCTCCGGCCGCGCCGATGAAGAATAGGATCGCGAGCCCCGGATAACCCCAGATCCGGAAGGTAGTCTCGACGCGCATCAGCATCGCTGCTCCGATGATCATGGCAGCGATAATGAGCCCGACGGTAATGCGGTTTGCGACCTTCTGGAATCCCAGGATCAACGTCTTTTCGTCGATGGCATCGACGGAGATTTTCAGTTCGTTATTGGAAATCGCGTCGAGAATTTTGTTGATCCGCGCGGGCAGCCGCTGCACGAGATCCTTCAATTCCAGCATGCCGCTGAACAGGTTTCCGGGCGACAAGCTTTTCATCATGCGCTGCTGCATGATCTGCGCGGCGTTGCGGCGGATCGAGGCGTTGGGATCGAACTCCGGCTCCAAGGCGCGGCCGACCTGATCGAGGTTAAGCAGGGTTTTACCGAGCATCGTCAGCTCGGACGGAACCCGGATGCCGCATTCGCCCGACACCTGGGTGACTTCGAGCACAAGGCGTCCGACCTGCATTTGTTCCATGCTCGCGCCTTGCTGCTTTGCCACGATTTCCGAAATTCGACGGGTGAACTGCGTTTCGTCGAACTCGTCCTTTTTGTCGCCGATTTTGATCGCGATGGCGGAAGCATTTTCTCCGCGACCTTCGGCAATCGCCAGCAGGAGCTGGAGCAGTTGTTCCTGCAGTGCCGGCATGATGTGTCCAACCATGCCGAGATCGAGCAACGCGATGCGGTAATCGTCGGTAAGAAAAACGTTTCCTGGATGGGGATCCGCATGGAAGAATCCGTTGACCAGAATCTGGTCGAGATAGGCGCGAAACAGTTCCTCGGCCAGCCCCGCGCCATCGAACTCCATCCGGCCCAGTGGACTCAGGTCGGTGATCTTTTTCCCATGCACGTACTCCATCGTGAGCACGCGTGAAGTGCTGTAGTCGGCGATCGGGAGTGGGACGACAACGCGCGGGAAATCCTGCAATTGTGCGTGAATCGTGGTGAGATTGTTCGCCTCCTGCCGGTAATCGAGTTCACGCAAGAGGCTCTTGCGGAACTGCTCCAGCATTTGACCAAACTCGTAACGTTTCCCGGCGTCGGTGTGACCATCGAGAAATTCCGCGATCTCCTCGAGCGCATCGAGATCTTCGAGCATCGCATCGCGAATACCGGGCCGCTGAACCTTGACTGCGACCTGGCGCCCGTCGCGCAAGCGCGCCTTGTGAACCTGACCGAGTGAAGCAGCCGCCATCGGCTTGACCTCGAAATCCGAGAACGCCTTGGACATTCGCGCGCCGAGCTCTGACGCGACGATCTTCTCGACTTCGTCGAATCCGAACGGTTCGACTTTGTCCTGCAACCGTGCGAGCGCTTCCAAATAGGCTTCTGGTAAGAGTTCAACTCGCGTCGAGAGCAGCTGACCAAGCTTCACGAAAGTCGGCCCCAGCTTCTCCAGGTCGGCCGCCAGCTCGCTCGCCTTGGCCGCCTCTTTTGGCGTAACGCGCTGCTCGGCCTC
>JBDTYN010000025.1:0-13180 GCA_040005675.1 Chthoniobacterales bacterium | reverse complement strand
AGAACGAGTAGGTCCCGCCAAGCTGCGGTCCGAGGGTGTTCAGGCTCGAGTTCGCGCGTTCCGGCTCCGAGAGTCCCGCGTTGGATAAATGCTGGTAGAGAATGCCGGCGCTGAGTTTCCAGTGGTCGCCCATCTTATACGAAACGCCGACTGCGCTCATGATGTTGAAAGTGAACCGCTGCCCGAGCGCGCCGGGAGTGGGATCTCGCGTGGCATCAACATCGCCGAGCCCGACACCACCCGACATGTAAGGATTCCAGCGGCGGCCCGGTTGCACGAAATTGTAGCGGAAGCCGGCGTTGATCCCAAAGTAGTGATTCTCAATTCCGCGCGTGAACAGTTCGCCCACTCCGAGCAAATAAACCTGGTTGTAACCGCGCATGAAACCATCGCCACGGAGCGCGCCCCAGCGTACCCGCGCCGCGAGCGTTTGCGCGGCGATCTCGTAATTGTGCGGATTACCGAAGACGCCGAGCATGTAAGCGCTCTCTGCTGCAAGCTCGAATGAGGGCGCGTCGAACGGATCGTTACTCGTTGTGCGCGTCTCCGCTCGATCCATCCCGGCGAATGCAGGTGACATCGTGCCGAATAGTGTGGCTAAGACGAAGGCGCGAAGAGGCAGGTGTTTCGAATCCATAAAAGGCGGGTCATGATATTTCGAGTAGAACGAATTGCAATTGCTTCACCTCTTCGGCACGCTCTCGAGATGAATTCTTTGCGTTTCGTTCCGGCCCTTGTTGCAGCGCTTTTTATGCCCGGTCTGGGATTGGCTGCAGTTGAAACGGCAACGTCCGACTCGCTCGCGCTTCAGGTTTGGAAAGCGAGCGGCGGCGAAAATTGGCAGAAGGTGAAACAGCTGCGTTTTACCTTCGTGGTGGAGCAGGATGGGAAAACCGTTGCGAGCGCGCAGCACGATTGGGATGTCGCAGCCGGAACTGATCACGTGAAATGGAAAGACAAGGATGTGACGGTGAACCTGGCCGCCGCAGCGCAGGACGAAAACTCAAAAGTAGCCTACGCGCGCTGGGTGAATGATTCCTATTGGCTGCTTGCACCACTCAAGATTCGGGATCAGGGCGTGACCGTTACCGAAGAAGGCACTAGAGAGGCCGAGGGCGTTTCGATGCAGTTGTTGCGACTCAAATTCGCGGAGGTGGGGCTGACATCGACGGATCAATATCTCCTGTATGTCGATCCAGAGACGAAGCTTGTCCGGTCGTGGGACTATATTCCAGCGACCGGCGAGGGGATGCACGCCACCTGGGACAAGTACCAGAATTTCGACGGCTTAAATCTCGCGACGGAGCATAGCTTCAACGGCAAGATGGTGAAATTTACAGACATCGAGGTCATCGCAGCCAAGTAGGTTTCGCGGCTGCGTTAGCGTCGTTCGCCATGTTCAGCGGGGGTCGTGCATCCACTTGGCCAAATCCGCTGGAAAAGGACTTTCCCATTTCCCCACTCCTGGGACCGAAAGCTTTGCAGAATGCAACGCGTGGCGCGGGAGAAAGAGCAGGCGCTCCAATTGCTCAGTCCACCCTTTTTCGATAAAACGGAGGTAAGCGTCTTCGTCAGGCCCGTAAATTTTGTCGCCGACAATCGGGTGGCCGAGCGACGAAAGGTGAACTCGAATTTGATGAGTCCGTCCCGTCACCGGAAATGCACGGACGAGGCTGAATCGCTGGCTGCCGTCGCCGCCTTTAGTGAAGCGGTGTTCGACCCGAAATTCCGTTCGCGCTTCGCTTCCGGAAGCGTGAACCGCCTGCTTCAGCCAAATGGCCGACGGTTCGTGCAGGCCCTGTCGCGCCAAGGGCTGAGCGTTCACTGCCGACTCCCATTCCGGCCAACCCGACACGATCGCGAGGTATTCTTTCGCGATGCGCTTCTGTTGCATAAGAAGACCGAAGCGCCGCGCGGCGGCGGCGGTCTTCGCGACCAGTATCAAACCGCTGGTTTCCCGATCGAGCCGATTGACGATTGAAATCTGTCCGCCGTTGGCGATTTCAAAGGCAAGGAGCTGACGCAACTCGTCCCAGAGGGTCGAGGGACCGTTCGGTTTGCTCGGGTGCACGAGCAGAAGCGCTGGTTTATCGACCACAATGTAATCGGCCGTCTCATCAACGACTCTCCATTGCCTCCGGCCGTTTGCATCGAATGCGGCGGTAGCGGATAAAGCAGACTCGCGCATGATTTCGCTCACAAAGGTGACTCATTTCTACACCGGCGGCGAGCGGCCAGTGCGAGCGGTGGACGATGTCTCAATCGAGATTGATCGGAACGAATTCGTTGCGATTAGCGGGCCGAGTGGATGCGGCAAAAGCACCCTCATGCACTTGCTTGCGGGCCTCGACCGACCAACTTCGGGCGAAATTTGTGTCGACGGCCTCGCGTTGCACAAGGCTGGCGACACGGCTTTAACCTCCTATAGGCGACGACAACTCGGCCTCGTTTTTCAATTTTTCAATCTCCTGCCGACGATGAACGTGCTGGAGAACGTCGTCTTTCCGTTGCTCCTCCAAGGCGCGCCCCTGGGGGAAAGCGAAGAACGCGCCCGTGCGTTGCTTCAGCTCGTCGGATTAAAGGACCGGGAAACCCATTTCGTGCATCAACTAAGCGGTGGCGAACAACAACGCACGGCCATCGCGCGCGCATTGATTCATCGCCCAACGCTCCTGATCGCGGATGAACCAACGGGCAACCTTGACTCCGCCGCGGCCGCCACCGTAATGCAAATCCTCGAGCAGATCGCGTCGGAAGGCCGGACAACGTTAATTGTGGTCACGCATAACTCCGACGTGGCGCGGCGCGCATCACGCCGGCTGGAGATGCGCGACGGCAAAGTGATCAGCGATACGGCTGCCCGCGCTGCGGCTGGCCCTAGCCGGACGTAAATTTCTTCCGGTGCCGACTTACACCTTCGAGCGTCAACAGGTTGTGGGGATGCCTCTCCTGGAATGCTGGCAGTTTTTCTCTGATCCGAGGAATCTGGAAAAGATCACGCCGCCCGCGCTGCAATTCCAAGTCAGGACCGCTCTGCCTGAAAAGATCTACCGTGGCATGATGATTCATTACACGATTAGGCCACTCGCCGGGATTCGGATGCGTTGGCTGACCGAAATCACGCAAATCGAAGAGCCAGATTACTTCGTCGACGAGCAACGGGCGGGGCCCTATCGCCTCTGGCACCATGAACACTTCTTTCACGCGGTCGACGAGCGCCACACTCAGGTGCACGACCTCGTCCATTACGTGCCGCCGCTGGGGTTTCTCGGCGCCATCATCAACGCCGTTGCCATCCGAGGTCAGCTCGCGCGAATTTTCGATTACCGAGAGCAGCAGCTTGCGAGGCTCGTCCCAGCGGCGCCAGCTGATTCGTTTGCTTGACCTCCTCTGCAAAAGACCGTTACCTAGGCGCTTTGTCGTCACCAACGGGAGCCGCTTTGGAACTAAAAGAGATCAAGACCATTATCGACTTAATGAAGAAGAACGATCTGTCGGTCTTCGAGATGGAGAAGGATGGCTTCAAGTTGAAACTGCAAAAGGGCTCGGCGGATCAAACGATTTACGCTCAGCCGATCGTCCTTCCGGCGGCGGCAGGTGCGATCGGTCAATCTACCACCGCGGCGGCCGCCCCCTCCGTTGCGCTACCGCCCGCAGAAAAACCGGTGCCGCTGACAGACATTGTTTCTCCGATGGTTGGCACATTCTACCGTCAAGCCTCGCCGGAGGCGCCGCCCTTTGCCGACATAGGCACAGCCGTCAACGAGGAGACGGTCGTTTGCATAATCGAAGCGATGAAAGTGATGAACGAAATCAAAGCGGAAACGAGTGGCATCATCGCTGAAGTGGTGGCCGAGAACGGGAAACCGGTGCAATTCGGCCAGGTGCTGTTTCGGGTGAGATAAGAGCGGGGTAGGGATGGTGCCGCTGCGCCGTCCGGCCACCGCAGCTAGATGGCCCTACCCACGAGGAAACGATGTTCGAGAAAATTCTAATCGCGAATCGCGGCGAAATCGCGCTCCGCGTGATTCGCGCCTGCAAGGAGCTTGGAATCCGCACCGTCGCTGTTTACTCGGAGGCGGACGTCGATTCATTGCACGTGCAACTTGCGGACGAGGCAATCTGCATCGGCGCCGCGCCCAGTTCGGAAAGCTATCTCAAAATTGATCGCATCCTGAGCGCCGCCGAAGTCGGCGACGTTGACGCGATTCATCCCGGTTACGGATTCCTCGCCGAGAATGCCCACTTCGCCGAGGTTTGCACCAGCTGCAGAATCAAATTCATCGGCCCGCCGGCCAGCGCGATGCACGCGATGGGCGATAAAAACTCTGCCCGAGCCCACGCACGCAAAGCCGGTGTTTCGGTTACGCCCGGAAGCGATGGCATTGTCGAGACCGAGGCGGAGCTGATGCGGATTGCAAAGAAAATCGGTTATCCGCTCATGATCAAAGCGGTCGCGGGTGGAGGCGGGCGCGGCATGCGCGCGGCGCATAATGACGCCAGCCTCGTCCCTGCATTTCACAATGCGCGAATGGAAGCCGAGAAAGCTTTCGGTAATGGCGCGGTCTACGTCGAGAAGCTGATCATGAATCCGCATCATATCGAGTTTCAGATCATGGCCGACCAACATGGACACACCATTCACCTCGGCGAACGCGATTGTTCCATCCAACGGCGGAATCAGAAAGTGATCGAGGAATGTCCATCGCCCGTGATGACAGGGGCTTTGCGAAAGAAGATGGGGGCGGCCGCCGTGAAACTCGCACGATCGGTCGGCTACGAGAACGCCGGCACTGTTGAATTTCTCCTCGACAATGATGGACACTATTACTTCATCGAGATGAACACCCGGATTCAGGTCGAGCACACAATTACGGAAGAGGTTTACGGTTGCGACCTTGTGAAAGAACAGATTCGGATCGCCGCGGGCGAGCGGCTTTCGCCTCATGTGGCAAATGCGGTCCCGCGTTCGCACGCCATCCAATGCCGGATTAACGCGGAAGATCCCGCAAACAATTTTCAACCCTCGCCCGGAAAGATTGTGTTTTATTATGCGCCCGGGGGCCGAGGTGTTCGGATTGATTCGCACGCTTATACCGGCTACAGCGTGCCGCCTTATTACGACTCGATGATCGCAAAACTGATCACGATCGGCGCGACACGCGGAGCTGCGATCGACCGCATGCGCCGCGCGCTCGACGAGTATTACATCACCGGAATCAAAACGACCGTTCCGTTTCACAGCGCGATCATGCGCAACGCTGAATTTCGTGAGGGCCGCTACGACACGGGATTCGTCGAGCGCGTGATGAGGGCAGACAATTTTAATCTCAAGCCCACATCCACGCGCTTGCACGAGTAAACCCGTCGCCGGTCATGGAATTGGGCAGCTGCCGACTCTACGGCATTCTCGACCTGGCCTACGTTTTGCCGGCGAACGCTGCTTCCGTTGCCAAGGCAATGATCGAAGGTGGCGTGGATGTAATGCAGCTTCGGGCAAAGAATCAAAATCAATCCGATTTGGTGACTCTAGCGAAGATGCTCCGCGCGCTCACGTCCGCGCGACATGTGCCGTTTGTGGTCAACGATTATCCCGATATTGCCCGTTCCGTGGACGCGGATGGTGCGCATGTGGGCCAGGACGACATGCCGATCGCCGAAGCACGGCGCGAAGCCGGCCCTGATTGCATAATCGGCAAGTCCACCCACAGCCTTGCGCAAGCGAAAGCGGCCATCGCGGAAGGCGCTGATTACATCGGCTTCGGCCCGCTCTTCGCCACACCGACGAAACCGGATTACGACGCGATCGGACTCGCCGACATCGCAGCGATGCATGGCATGACCGATCGTCCGATCTTCTGCATTGGCGGAATCAAACTGGAGAATCTGCCGGATGTCATCGCCGCGGGCGCGCGACGTGTGGTAATCGTTTCAGGATTGCTGCAAGCTCCAGATATCGCAAGGTATGCGCGCCATGCGAAGGACCTCCTCGACCAAGCCGCCGCGACGCAAAGCTAGTTCATGTCCGTTCTGATTGTCGGCTCCATCGCCCTCGACACGGTGAAAACGCCGGTCGAAGAGCATGCGGATTTGTTAGGTGGCTCCGCTTCTTACGCTGCCCTGGGCGCAAGTTTTTTTTCTCCGGTCAAGCTGGTCGGTGTCGTAGGCGACGACTTTCCGGTCTCGGAGTTCGAATTTTGGAAGGCGCGCAACATCGATTCCACAGGCGTGCAGCGCGTTCGGGGAAAAACATTCCGCTGGTCGGGCGAATATGCGTGGGACATGAACACGCGGGAGACCCGCTCTGTCGCGCTGAACGTCTTCGAACACTTTCGCCCGGATCTGCCGCAGTCTTTTCGCAGCAGTGACTTCGTTCTCCTGGCGAATATCGCGCCGGCTCTGCAATCTCATGTGCTCGATCAGATGGAAAAGCCGCGCTTCGTCGTCGCGGACACAATGGACCTCTGGATTGAAACTGCGCGGGCGGACCTCGACGCGTTGCTCGCGCGCGTCGATCTCCTGATTTTGAACGACAGTGAGGCGCGGGAGATGACGAAGGAGACGAGCCTGATCAAGGCCGGCAAAAAAATTCGGGCAGCCGGACCGCAATACGTCGCGATCAAAAAGGGCGAACATGGCGCCCTCCTTTTTGGCGAGAACGAATTCTTCAGCTGTGGCGCTTATCCACTGGAAGACATTCACGATCCGACTGGCGCGGGCGACACGTTCGCCGGTGGAGTCGCGGGTTATCTGGCCGCGGCGCAGGGAGGCCGGCCAGGCTTCGCCTCTCTCCGGCGGGCAATAATTTATGGCAGCGTCGTAGCGAGCTTCAGTGTCGAAGCCTTTAGTCTGGACCGGTTACGAACCCTCACCGCGGATGAGATCGCGGACCGATACGAAATGTTTAAGCTGATGAGTCAGATTGAAGTATTAAGCTGAAGCTAATTCGGCAGCCCCGGAGCCATTTTGCGTTATCCGTTTGTTACCAGAACATTTTCCAGTCGTTATGGCATATGAACTCATGAAAAAAATCCTTCTTCGTCTCGCTTTTATTGCTCTTCTGGCCTGCCTCCCGGCATCGCTCCTGGCTCAGGAAATTGCAGATACCCCGGAAAACCGAAATCAACAGGCCGAGCGCTATTTCGCCACTTCGCCGCCGCAGGCTCTCTTTCAGGAACTGGCGGCAAAAGATGCCGCAAATCTGATCCCAGCGGATCAAAAGAAATTTCAGGACGCTTTCATGGCGAACGTCGATCTGCCTGGAGTGAAAAAGGTGTTCATCGCGACCTTGGTCAAGCATTTCAGCGCGGGCGAATTGAAGGCGTTGGCCGATTTCTACGGATCGGCCGTCGGGAAGTCGTCGATGGCGAAGCTCAATGGCTATATGGCCGAAATCAAGCCAGTCATCAGCGCGGAAATAAAACGGGCTCAGGAAGCCGCGAACCAGTCGCTCATCAGCAAATAACGCCGACTGAGGACGTCTTGCGGATGAGCGAAGCGCGCCCGTGAAGATTCGAACTTCAAACCTTCTGATCCGTAGTCAGATGCTCTATCCAGTTGAGCTACGGGCGCTGCGAGAGCGGTAATTTGCGAAGGAAGGGTCGAGCGTCAAGCCGGGCGGCCAGAGCGAGCGGTCGGTCAGCGGCCCGGTTTGCCACGGCCGAGCGTCGCGGCTTCCGTTTCAAGCTCGGCCAGAAATCCCTGGGCAATTGATGACAAATTGTCTGACCATGCTGCGCCAATAACGATCCTCGGGAATTTCGGCAAGGCCAGTGCTCGAAGTTCTCTCGGAGCCTTGAATCCCGGAGTCGCGACGGTGAGGCCGATGCCGTAGCCGTGCGACACGTAGCATTCGATCAACCGCGCGGAGTTCACTTCGATACCTGGGAACCATTCGACTCCGAGTTGGTCGAGGCCGCGCTGGAAGTGCGCGTGCACGGCGTCGCCACGGGGAAAAGTGATCAGGGTCTCCTCGATCTTGTCGCGCGCCCAAAGTTCGCTCGCGTGCGCGAGACACTGCTTGCGCTGGACGAGCAGCACGAGCGGCAGTTCAAGGAGCGGACGCCATTGAATGTCCGCCGCGCGCTTCCGTTCCAAGACCGTAATCGCGAGATCGATCTCGCGTGTCTGCAAAAGTCGTTCCGCCTCCGCGCGGGCCGCTTCATGCAGCGAAAGCCGGAATGCGGGAAAACGTTTGCGCACGCGCTGCAGCAATTCCGGCACATAATCGTGGAGCACGATCGCGGGCGCCGCGATCCGCAGTTGTGGCGAGCTGCCTCCGCGAATCGTTTCCGCGACTTTATCGACCTCGTCGAAAAACGGTCGGATGAACTCGAAAAGCTCTACCCCGGCCGGTGAAAGCGCGAACGGACGCCGCTCGAACAGTTTCGTGCCGAGCGTTTCCTCGAGGCGCGCAACCTGTCCGCTCACTGCCGGTTGCTGAATGCCGTAAGGCATGTTGCGAACTGCCGCGGCGATGCTGCGATGTTTCGCGACGAAATAAAACAGCTCGAGGTGGTGGATGTTCATATTCGACGGGATCGATGTTGAACCACGAATTTATCGATTCACGCCGACGGCCGTAAAAGCGCAGAATAGAACCCGCCAGAAATAAATTGTGATATGGAAGGTTTTATTTTTCTTCTCGTCCTCGTCGTCATCTTTGTCTTCTTGTTCCCTTCGGTGGCGCTGGTAAAAGCCCATCGCGCGGAGCGCAGCACCGACGAGCTTAAAAAGCGCCTGCAAGAACTCGAGACGCAATTACGCGGCGTCCGTCCCAGCGCGGAGCAACCGTCCTCCGTGCGGGTCAAACGTACAATAGTGCCCGAAGTCTCCCCGGCTTCGCGCCCGATAGTGCCGCCATCGCTTCCGACTGAAAAAGTTATATCGGCGCCATCGTCGAAAAAATATGCCGGAGCTGCGGCGCTGCCGATTTCACGGCGGGAAAAGATCCCACCCATGCCGCCGCTAGCCGCCATCGACTGGGAGCAGTTCATGGGTGCGAAGTTTTTCGCCTGGATCGGCGGCCTCGCGCTCTTCCTCGGCGTGGCGTTTTTCGTAAAGTATTCGTTCGAGCACAATCTCATTTCGCCGGAATTGCGCGTTGCGATCGGGTTCCTGGCGGGCACTGCGCTCGTCACGGGCGGTTTGACGCTCAAGCGAAAGGAGAACGTCGTTACCGCTCAGACCCTCTGCGCGACCGGCATTCTCATCCTCTACACCGTCACCTTCGCGTGTCGCTCCCTCTATCACTTCCCCTTCTTTGGACTGATTCCGACCTTTGCTTTGATGACCCTGATCACTGCCACGGCTTTTCTCCTCGCCGTGCGGCTGAATGCACTCGTCGTCGCGGTCCTGGGAATCGCGGGTGGGTTTCTGACCCCGGTTCTACTCTCGACCGGCCAGGACAACTCGTTCGGTCTTTTCGGTTACGTCGCGCTGCTGGACGTTGGTTTGCTCCTCGTCGCGCGCCGGAAAGATTGGGCGACGCTC
Organism: Chthoniobacterales bacterium; assembly: GCA_040005675.1. GTDB lineage: Bacteria > Verrucomicrobiota > Verrucomicrobiia > Chthoniobacterales > UBA10450 > JACCXL01. The sequence continues at coordinate 3,688 of JBDTYN010000025.1, read as the reverse complement.
CCGATTCTGGGCGGAATAGGAACTGCGGTCCTGCAAATCGCGTGGGTCGGAAATTTTTTTCTCACCGGCCATTATTTTGCCGGCAACAGGACTTTGATTCCGATGGCGATTTTCCTCGGATTCGAAGCGCTCTTCTGCGCGGCGGCGATCACAGCCAGGCGTGACGGCAAACTGCAAAGGACCACGTCAGGGGCGGCGCTTGGTCTTGCGGGGTTCGCCCTGTTCTGGGCGTTTTATTTTCTATCGTTCTCTGCCATCGGCAGTCGCCCGGCCCTCTTGTTCAGCTACCTCTTTTTGGCGGACGCGGGATTACTGGCGCTTGTTTTTGCGAAGGAATACTTCGGACGCCTCGTCAGTATAGTGGGACTGGTCGCATTCGCGTTTCTCGGAGTCTGGACGCACGAGTATCTGAATGCGCACAATCTTTACGCGGCGCTGGGCGCTTACTTTCTCTTTGCGGTGCTGCACGCCTCAATCCCGCTGGTGATGCAGCGACTCGGCAAAGCGACCCCGGCGTGGGTGGCTCACCTCTTCCCGGCGGCCACGTTACTTCTCGTGCTGTTGCCAATTTTTAAGCTGGACGGCTCATCTCTCTCTGTCTGGCCGCTGGTTTTCGGTCTCGATCTGCTTGCCATCCTGATCGCTGTGGTCACCGGAGCGTTCGGCGCGGTGATCGCTGTTCTGGCTCTGACTATTTTCGCTCTCGGCGCGTGGATTTGCGAAATCCCAGCGAACCTCTCGGGCTTCCCATCGTCGCTCTTCCTGATCGGCGTGTTTGCGGTTTTCTTCGTCGCCGCGGCAGCTTGGATGTCCCGGCGCCGATTGAAAACCGCCGCGGGCAACCTGTTCGGCGATGTTTCCGAGCCCGCGAACTTCGCGCTCCAGCTTCCGGCATTGTCGGCGACGCTGCCATTTCTGTTGCTGGTCATGGCTACGCTGCAATTGCCACTCTCCAAGCCGACTCCGATTTTCACCGTCGCGCTGCTGCTCGTTGTGTTGCTTCTGGGTCTGACAAAGATCCTGTCGCTCGATCTGCTCGCCGGCGTTGCGCTCGGCTCCACAATCGCGCTCGAACACGCATGGCACTTTGCGCATTTCAAACCCGAATACGCAACCACACCCCTGATCTGGTATCTCGGCTTCGCGGCGATCTTCACTGTCTTCCCCTTCATCTTCCACCGTCAGTTCGCCGGCAGAAGTCTCGTTTGGGCAAGTGCTGCTCTTTCGGCGCCGGTGCACTTTTTTCTCGTTTACCGTCTCGTGCGCGCGACACACCCGAATGGAATGCCCGGCCTGCTCCCGGCACTTTTCGCTTTGCCATCGCTAGTCGGCCTCGTCGTACTGCTGAAGCGCACCCCGCTGAGAAGTGGCGCGCGCGATGCACAGCTTGCCCTTTTCGCCGGCGCGGCGCTGTTTTTTGTCACGCTCATTTTTCCGATCCAGTTCGACCGGGAATGGATCACGCTCGGGTGGGCGCTCGAAGGCGTAGCGCTCTGCTGGCTCTTTCACCGCGTGCCGCATCCCGGTCTGCGAATCGTCGGGATCGGGCTGCTGATTGTCGCGTTCAGCCGCCTGGCGCTGAATCCCGCCGTCCTCAGTTATCACGCGCGCGCCGCGAGGCCGATCTTCAACTGGTATCTTTATACCTACGGCATCGCCGCGGTTTGCTCGCTTGCCGCCGCGAAACTCCTCGCACCGCCGCGCCATCTGGTGCTGAACAAAAATGCGCCACCGTTGCTTTATACGATGGGGACGATTCTCGCATTTTTCCTGTTGAATATCGAGATCGCGGATTATTTCAGCACGCTAGGGAGCTCCGCGCTGACGTTTCAATTCACCGGAAATTTCGCGCGCGATATGAGCTACAGCATTGCCTGGTCGCTCTTCGCTCTTTTGCTCCTGGTTGTCGGAATTCGGAAGCGGACGGCCGAGGTGCGCTGGGCCGGACTCGTCCTGCTCGGCGTGGCGGTCGTCAAACTCTTCCTGCACGACCTTTCGCAGCTCGATCAACTGTATCGGATCGCCGCGTTCATTGTTGTGGCCGTGATTGCGATCATTGCTTCATTTTTGTATCAGCGCTTTCTCGGCGCGGCGGGAAAACAGGCCCAATGAACATCCGACGCTCCATCATCTTGCTGCCTGCGATGTCAATCTGGGTCACAGGTGCTTTCGCATTCAACCAGGCGGAATGGCAATTTCGCCAGACGCTCGAGGTTCCTGCGCGAGGTCTGGCGCGAGTCAACTTGCCTGTCGAGACACTGGATGTCGCGCAACCGGATCTGAGCGACTTGCGAATCGTCGACGGGAATGGGCGCGAAGTCTCCTATTTGATCGATCAGCCGCAGCCGCAGACGGAGTCGAAGTTGCGAGCCGGGGAGTTCCGCGCGGAAATCGTGTCGGGAGAAACCCGGCTGACCATCACCACCGGGACGGAAGCACGGCTCATGGGCGTGACACTCGAAGTTGCCGGCGACGAGGGCTTCATCAAAGCAGTTCGTGTAGAAGGTTCGCACGATCAAAAACAATGGCAGTTGTTGACGACCGGCCAGCCGATCTTTCGGGAGCGACCTGGCGCGGCGAATTTGCGCGTCTCTTTTCCAGAAAACGGCTGGCAATTTTTTCGCGTCGTTCTCGATGATAACCGCACGCAGCCAATTCCGGTCACCGGCGCCCAACTGCACACCGGGGGATCGCCCGCGCCATTCGAGCCGGTGCCGATAACCATCATATCGCGCGACGAGAATCTGGGAGTTACGCGCCTCGCGCTGGATCTTGGCGCGTCGAATTTACGCATCAGTTCCGTGCGCATCGAAACGCCGGATCCCTTGTTTACGCGAACCGTTAGGATTGCGATTCCGCGATTGTCCGGCGACGCGATGCAGGAGGAGACGCTTTGCACGGGCCTGGTCTATCGAGTCGATCTCAATGGAAAGACCGAGTCGCGTCTCGATCTGCCGGTCGAAGCGCAGATCCGCGGCCGTGAATTGATTCTGCTGCTTGATAATGGCGACAGCTCGCCGCTCGCCATCAGCGCTGTGGGCGTGGAACGACGGCTGGCACGCCTGATCTTTTTTGCTCCTGAGGCCGGTTCGTATGGGCTCGTCTCCGGCAACAGCCAGTGCGTCGCACCGCGTTACGACATCACGCAGCTTGGAGACCAATTACGAAACCTCAGCGGCGCACAGGTGCAATTGTCCCCGATCGCGCCAAATCCGCATTTCAAAGCGCCGACTCTTCCGCAAGGCATGTCGTCTGGCGCAAAGATCGATCTGACCCCGTGGAAATTTCGGGAACCTGTCGAAACGGCCAAATCGGGCGCTGCGGAAATCGAGTTTGATATCGATCTTCTCGCGCGGGCCTCGGCAGATTTTCGCGACATCCGGCTCGTGCGCGACGGCGCGCAGTTGCCGTTTCTATTCGAGCACACGTCGATCTCGCGCGCGATACCGCTCGTTACGACCCTGGTCGAGGATCGGGATCATCCGAGGCTCTCGCGTTGGTCCGTGAAATTGCCGCAAGCCAGTTTGCCAGTTTCGCAAATCACCTGCGCGTCGAGTTCGGGACTTTTCGAGCGATCGATTCGCGTCTGGGAAGAACCGACCGACGAGCGCGGCGACAAATACCCGCGCGAGCGGGGCCGCGCAACCTGGCGGCGCACGCCGGATCAATCGACACGCGAGTTTATCGT
>JBDTYN010000024.1:0-18994 GCA_040005675.1 Chthoniobacterales bacterium | reverse complement strand
TCCCCGCGCCGGCGCCGAGAATGTCGCCGCCTTTATCGACGAACTGCTCGTTAGGCGAGAACTGTCGATGAATTGGGTCGAGTTCACCGACCGATACGAGAGCTACGACTCGCTGCCGGAATGGTCGCGCAAAACGCTCGCCGAACACGCCGCCGATCCGCGCCCTTACCTCTACTCACGCGAAGAACTCGAAACCGCCGCGACCCATGATTGTTATTGGAACGCCGCCATGAATGAGATGCGTTTCACCGGATACATGCACAATCACATGCGCATGTATTGGGGAAAGAAAATCCTCGAGTGGACCCGCACGCCGGAGGAAGCGCAGGCCACTGCCCTGGCGATCAACAACAAGTATTTCCTCGATGGCCGCGACGCGAACTCCTATGCAAATATTGCGTGGGTGTTCGGGCAACACGACCGTCCGTGGTTCGAGCGGCCAGTCTTTGGCAAAGTCCGTTACATGAACGCCGCCGGCCTCGAGCGGAAGTGCGATATCCAGGCTTACGTGCGAAAGGTCGATGCGCTGATTACGAAAACAGAGCGGGTCTGATCGCTGCTTTGATTGGCGAGGACTACTTCACGTGCAGATCGCATATTAGCAGAATATTCCTGCCTTTGGTTAGGTGGACGTGTGCTGGGTGCGAGTCCCCCGAGCATTCTTCGTTTTCCCCGGAGTGATTCATCCGCATCGCTCGATCTTCGAACAGCGGAGATTTGTCCGCACCGTGAGCCACGAGATAGCGCTCCTCACGGCTCATATCCTGCTGCCTTCCATCGTTCGGACATTGCATGACGGCGACGAAACGCTCCCTCGGTCACCGTTACGCAAGGGGCCGGAGAAGTGTCGGGAGCAGCGTGTGAAAGAGGTATGGCAACTATTCTGATCGTCGATGATCGCTACGCCAACCGGCTGGCACTAACAGCACTGCTCGACCAGGGCGCGCATCGTCTGCTCGAGGCGTCGAACGGCGCCGAGGCATTAACCCTCGCTCGCGCGGAGTCGCCTGACCTCATCATCACAGACATGGTGATGCCTGAAATGAATGGTTATCAGTTTGTAAAACATTTGCGCGGCGATCCCGCGGGCGCCGCCACACCCGTGATCTTTTGCTCAGCTCGATACGATGATGCGGAAACACGCGCATTGGCGCATTCGTGCGGCGCTTTTTCCATTCTGCCCAAGCCAGCCGAGCCCGAGGCTGTATTGGAAGCAGTTAGCCGCGCCCTGGCTGCCGGTTCGCCGTTCGGAAGTCATAAGAATCGCGCCCATCGCGCGACGTCGTCGAAAGCCGAAAAGCTCGAAAGCCCAATGGACTCATTTACTTCCGATCTCACCGAGGTGTTTCTCGAAGAATCGGCGCAGCTGATGACCGACATTGGCACCGCGATCGCTGCCCGCGACGCCGGACTCTTGCGACATGCCGCCCACTCCCTGAGGGGCGCTGCGGGAGTTTTCAATGCCGCTCGTGCAGTCGATCTGGCCATGCAACTCGAAAAAATGGGGGAGGCGAACGACCTGGCGCGAGCCGAAGAGACTCGCGCCTTGCTGGAGACTGAGTTCCAAACGCTTAGGCCGAAATTAGAATCGCTCGCTGCGATCGTTTAACGGGCGCTGCGAACGATCACTCTCCTCGCGGGCAGCGAGAAGGCAGCTGCGCCTTCCCCCCAAGCTTCTACGGGGGAGAGACTCGGTCGGACCTGAGACGTTGAGAGCGTCACCACAGCGTTGCTTTAAACGAACGATGCTAGGTTAAGTGATTCGCCCGGGGATCAATGTTCGAGCTGCTCCACACTGATGAGAACACAAAGGCCCGCCGAGGTCGCCTGACGACTGCGCACGGCGTGATTGAGACACCGGCGTTTATGCCGGTTGGGACGCAAGGGAGCGTTAAGGCCATGAGCCCGCGCGAGCTGCGCGACGCTCAAGCGCAAATCATCCTCGGAAACACCTACCATCTTTTCGTCAGGCCCGGGCTGGAAGTAATCCGGCATCTCGGCGGGCTGCATCGGTTCATGAGCTGGGACGGCCCGATCCTGACGGACAGCGGCGGCTATCAGATTTTTTCACTCGCGAAAGTGCGAAAGATCAGCGAGGAGGGCGTCCGTTTTCAAAATCATCTCGACGGCACCCCGACGTTCATTTCGCCGGAAATCGCAATGGAAATCCAGGCGACGCTGGGGAGTGACATCGCCATGGTCCTGGATGAGTGCCCGCCGTGGCCATGCGCGCGGGAATATGCGGCACGCAGTCTCGAGATGACGATTCGCTGGGCGCAACGGTGCAAGCAACAGGCGGAATCGCTCGCAGGTCAACGGGATTCCCCGACCGCACCGCGCTCCGCTTCGAATGAAGGAGGGGCGCGCCAGCTCGTCTTCGGTATCGTGCAGGGCGCAACGTTCGAAGATCTCCGACGCGCAAGCGCGCAGGCCACGGTCCAGATCGGATTCGACGGCTATGCGATTGGCGGGGTGAGCGTGGGCGAATCGGAAGCGGAGATGATGCAGGCAACCGAGTGGAGCGAGCCCTCCCTGCCGACGGACAAGCCCCGTTATGCGATGGGCCTCGGAACGCCGCCCCAGCTGGTCGAGCTCGTGGCCCGCGGCATCGACACATTTGACTGCGTACTGCCCACGCGTCTGGCCCGTAACGGCACCGCTTTCACTGCAAATGGCACGCTGAACCTGAAGAACGCGGAGTTCTCACTCGACAAGGGCCCCATCGACGATGGTTGCGGGTGTCCCGCCTGCCGCGAATTCTCGCGCGCCTACATTCGCCACCTCGTGAAAGCGGAGGAAATCCTCGGATTGCGCCTGATCACCCTGCACAACCTTCACTTCTATCTCGACCTTATGCGGCAAACACGGACTGCAATTGAGTCAGACACGTTCCCCGCTTTTCGCGAGAAGTTCGTCCGCGGTTACTCGGTTCGTCAGGTGTAACGACGCCGCGCCTCGGTCGTCCAAGGCCGCGAGCCCGAGCAAATCCAGCTTTCGATCTACGCCCGCTTTCTTGCAATCGTGCGACCGTTGTGCTCAATAAGAAGCCGCTCGGCCGGCCCGCCCCAATCGCACGCCGTCGTGTCACCGTAGAGTCGCTCCCATGTTTTTTACCATTCTTGCTCAAGCTCAGGCTGGAAATCCCGGCGCAGCGGGCCCAAACCCGCTCGCCTCCTTCGTTCCGATCATTCTTATCTTCATCATCATGTACTTTCTTCTTTTTCGCCCGCAGATGCGGCGACAGAAGGAACAGGCGCGCGTTGTTTCGAGCGTAAAAACTGGAGACCGGGTGGTGACGGGCTCAGGAATTCACGGCCTGATCACGAACGTCAAAGAGACCACGGTCATCCTCAAGATTGCCGATAATGTGAAGATCGAAATGGATAAGTCCGCGATTACTACGGTCGCGAAATCGAGCGAACCTGCGAAGCCATGATCCCGCTACGCACTCAGTCCAGTTCGGCATTCCGCATTCCGCGTTCCGCGCTCCGATGAGCCCTGCGCTCACTTTCTTTATTGGCCTGGGACTGCTGATCCTTTTCGGCTGGTACTTCGCGACCGATTACGGGGTCCGCAAACGCGTCCTCGCCAGCGTTCTAATGCTGACGCTCGTAATTTTCAGCCTGGTCGAAGTTTACCCACCGAAAAAGAAAATCGCGCTCGGTCTCGATATTCAGGGTGGCACCTCCTTCCTGATCCGGCTCGTCGAAGGCGAGAAGCAGGTAACCAAGGCGATGCTGGAGCAGGCGGTCGAAGTCATTCGGAAGCGAGTTGACTATTTCGGGGGCGGCGAGCCGGTGATCAGCCCGGTCGGAAACGACCGCATTCTTGTTCAGATTCCAGGACTGGATACGGCCAAGATTCAAGAAGCGCGGGAACAACTGTCGCGTGTGGCGAAGCTGGAATTCCGGCTTGTTTATCCGGACAGCGGCGAGCGGCTGCACGCCATTGATGGCGGCACGGAGGTGATCCCGCCCGAGTACCGGATTGAAAGTTACAAACTCCGAGCCGAGGAGGGAAAGAAGCCGCAGGAAGAACGGCTCCTCGTAAAGAAAAAGGCAGATCTCGGCGGCGACCGCGTGGCCAGTTCGACCGCTTATTTCGGCAATGAAGGTTGGACCGTGCAGATGACGTTCGACGGCGAAGGCGGAAAACGATTCGGTCAGATCACGGAACAAAACAAAGGGCACCGCTTCGCAATCGTGCTGGACGGAGCCATCCAATCCGCGCCAGTGATCCGGGACGCGATCTACGGCGGCAATGCCGTGATCACCGGAAGGTTCACCGAACAAGAGGCGCGTGGGCTGGCGAGCGTGCTCGAGAACCCTTTGCAAACTCCAGTCAGCATTGAAGAGGAGCGAAGCGTCTCCCCGACGCTGGGTTTGGACTCCATTCGCGCCAGCATCATCGCGGGTTTGATCGGCCTCGCGATAACTCTCTTGTGCGTGCAGATCTATTACAAATTTGCCGGGCTGATCGCCAACCTCGTGCTGCTGGTGAATATCGTGCTGCTTCTCGGCGCGCTCACCATGTTCCAGTTCGTGCTCACGCTGCCGAGCATCGCCGGCATCATCCTGACCGTCGGAATCGCGGTCGATGCCAGCGTGCTGATTTACGAGCGATTACGCGAAGAACTCGCCCTAGGTAAATCGCTGAAAATCGCCGTCCAATCCGCCTATGAGAAAGCGTTCAGCTCAATCTTCGACGCGAACGTCACCACTCTGATCACGGCTGCAATTTTGTTCTGGAAAGCGAGCGGGCCGGTCAAGGGTTTCGCAATCTCGCTCACGCTCGGGATTCTCGCGTCGATGTTCACGGCGTTGATCGTGGGACGGAATGCGTTTAGTTGGTTCGTCGATAGCGGTCGCGTGAAGCGCATTTCGATGCTTCACCTGATTTCATCGAAGAGCGTCAATTTTCTCGGGAAAGGCGGAATCGCGGTGTCCTGTTCGCTTGCGCTCATCCTGGCCGGTGCGACCGCATTTTACATCCGGGGCGATCGGAACTTCGGCGTCGATTTCAAGGGCGGCGATTTGCTCACGCTCAGCTCCACACAGGAGGTGCCGGTCGGGCAGGTCCGCTCCGCTTTGAAACCGCTTCATCTGGACGACGCGCCAATTCAGGAGTCGGCGCAAGGCGGCAAAAACTACGTCACGATCCGCAGCCCGATCAACACGAGCGAGGCCATCGAGAGGCAGGTGATGCAAGCAGTGCCGCGCGCCGGATTCAAGGTTGAGCGCTCGGAACGCGTCGGAGCGCTGGTCGGCGGTGAGCTGGCGAAGAGTTCTCTTTGGGCGCTCGCGCTTGGGATTCTCGGCATCCTGATCTACGTCACGCTGCGATTCGAGCTTTCGTTCGCCGTCGGCGCGATCGTCGCTTTGTTGCACGACGTCCTCATCACGGTTGGCGTCTTTTCGCTGCTCGGCCGCGAATTGACGCTCACAATGGTCGGCGCGGTTTTGACCATCGCCGGTTACTCGATCAACGACACGATCGTCGTCTACGACCGCATCCGCGAAGGACTGGCGAGCGGGCGCAAGGGATCGATCGAGCAGATCATGAACGACAGCATTAATCAGACTCTGAGCCGAACGATCCTGACCAGCACCGTCACTTTAATTCCCATTTTGTGCCTCTTTCTGTTTGGCGGCTCGGTCCTGCGCGATTTCGCCTTGGCGATCATTATCGGCGTGGTCGTGGGCACCTATTCGTCCATCTTTATTGCCTCTCCCATCGTGCTTTGGTGGACGCGGGCCCGGGGCGGGAGCACTTCATCCCTCCGGCGCGAAATCACGCAAAAAAGCGCCGCCGCAACTGGCCCGGCGGCTTAAAGGCCACCATTCTCTCTGGGCCGGGAAGCGGCGCGCGCTGGCGTTCACGGCTCCGCGAGGGCCAGAATCCCGGCTGAAACCGGGGCCGGAGGAAAGTTATTGACCAGAGTTGACGCTGGCGGCCCGTCCGCGTAATCTCGGCTTTCACCGGTCAAAGCCGGGCGTTTTTTCCACTCACAAGACCAGGGGACCCTACCATGCCAGAAGTCATTGTTCGCAAAGGTGAGCCCGTCGATCGTGCTTTGAAGCGGCTCAAGAACAAGCTCGACGCGGAAGGTATTCTCGAGGAAGTGCGCAGGCTGCGCGCTTTTGAGACTCCCACGCAAAAGACCCGCCGGAAGGCGAAAGCGAACGCCAAACGCGGGCGCACGAAATTCCGATTCAACCCCTCGTAGCCGCGGGGTCTCGTCATCCTGAGCGATGCGAAGCGGAGTCGAAGGTCCCGTGTTCGAACCTTCGCGGCAGCGCCACGGGATTCCTCGACTCTCGCTTGGAATGACGCGTCTTAGTCGCTCTCGCAGACAACTCGGAAGCCGAGGTCGTTGCACGAATAATTCGGCACGTTCGATCCGCGTGCCGTCGCTCTCAGGCTGTTGAACCGCGATTTCCAGCTGCCCCCGCGATAGACGCGCTTTGCGCCTGAGGTAGCTCCGCGCGGATTCACTTTCGGCGCGCCGCGATACGGCTCGAAATAATCGAGGCACCACTCCCAAACGTTTCCTGCCATGTCGCACAACCCGAAAGGGCTTGCTCCCAGCGGGAACGCCCCCACGGGCGAGCTTTCGGCATAGCCGTCGTCGATGTCGTGATCGCTCCAGGCGAAGACCGTGTTCCGATCCGCAAAATTCGCCAGGTCTCCGCGCCTTGAGTGGTTGCCCCACGGATATCTGCGCCCGTCCGTGCCGCGCGCCGCGTATTCCCATTCCGCTTCGGTCGGAAGCCGATATTTCTTTCGTTCCCGCGTCGCAAGCCATTGGCAATATTTGATCGCTTCCAGACTGCTGACATAGACCACCGGGTATGTGTCTCCGGCTCCGGCTACGCGCTTCCGCACGTGACTGGGATCGAACCGCTCGTATTCCGCATTTGTGACAGGATATTTTGCCATGTAAAAACGGCTCAGCTTGACCTTGGTTAAGGGGCGTTCATTGGGCCCGGCATCGCTCGCTTCGCTGCCCATGACAAACTCGTCTGCGGGCACGAAAACCATCTCTGCTCCGGCGGAGTTTTGGAAGTTCGCCAGCCGCGCGTTCTCGTTCGCTCTCGTCGTCGCTGGAGCAATCTCTTGCCCAACTGGTAGCGGAGCCGGCTTCGGCGCGCCGACGATGATGGGCGCCGGGGGGGTCGCCGGCGCCTCGGTTCCGAACATTCGGTTCGCCGCTTCGTCCGCTTCTTCAAGGTAAACATCGACGAGGTCTTCCGCGTCGCCAGCGTCCAGCCCAAGGTTCTCCGCCATGTTGATGAACGCGTCCCGCGTGTCATCGGTCATGCCGTCGCTATCCAAATTGCTTAGCCGGAGCATGCGCATGAAATCCTCCTTCGGATCGCCGGATTTCGTTTCCGGCGCTCCTGGACCATCGGCTCCCTCAGTGGCCACCGGGGTGGCGGATGACATGCGTTGCGCGCCGCTCTCCTTTAATGCCGCTTCCAGGAGTTCAACGATCCGCTCTTCGGGCAGACCCCGTTCTGCCCCGAACCGGAGAAGGTTCCTCTCTTCGTCCCGCGTGAGCGACCCATCTGCGAGCGCAAAAGTCAGATACTTTTGAAACTCAACGATCGCCTCTGCCTGCGCCTGCGCCGCGAGCTCGTCGTCCATCTGCCGACGGCGTTTGGGGTCGAGCAGCTCCACCCGCGCCTCGGTCAAATAGCGTGACGATTCATCCAGACCGGGACGGAGCAATTGGGAGATCGGATTGCTCGGCTGATTCTTCAGTGGCAGTTTTTTTTGCCACCAGCGGAGAAGTTCACGGCAATGCTCCTCGATCAGTTCATTGCTTGGATTTGCGCGCGGGTCGAGGCAGAGCCGCTCGTAGAGATTCGGTGATCTATACTTGCTCCAGCCGTCCCACTTCTGCGGATCGTCCGGGAGCGGGAGTGGAAAACTGACCTCCACATCCACGGTCATGGCCGTCACGCCACAGTGACAACGTTGAGGGCCGCGGTCGCCTGTTCGATTTCGCTCGGCGCCAAACCGGTGTTGCGTTTGATCGTCGCCTTCGCCTCGTTACCGCAGGATTGCACCGCCACCTCCAGCACCTGATTCGCGTTGTATTCGTAGGTCACGGTTACGGGCGAGCCTTTGGGCAGGAAAGCAGGCAATTCGACATCGCAAATACCGAGTGGTGTGCATTCTGCCGGCAGCGTGCTTTCGCCTTCCACGATCCGAACGACTGCCTTTTCCATGTTCGCGGTCGCGGTGCCGAATGAATTCTCTTTGGTCGCGGGAATCGCGGTCATCTTCCGGATCATCGGGTAAACATATTCCTCGAGATGCGCTTCATCCCAGAGCACGACTCCGAGGGTGTGAGACGTGATATCGGTCACTTGAATCAAGCCGCCCTCGCGTGAGGAAAACTGCTGCCGCGTGTCATCGGGCAAGACCTTTTCGCCTGAAATCTCTTCTTCGCGCAAGAGCGATAACACTCCCTGAATCGCAGCGCCCACCGCAACCGCTTCGTCCGGGTTGACATCGTCGACGACGGGCGCGGTGGAAAGCTGTTCGATCATCTGCCGGACCATCGGCATGCGCGTCATCCCGCCGACGAGCAGGATCTTGTCGATCGCCGCCCACGTCATCTGGGCCTCCTGCATCACGATTTCGCAAATCGTCTTACATTTCTCGATCAGATGCCGTGTCCGTTGTTCGAAATCTTCCCGCGTCATCTCCACTTTCACGCTTTTGCCGTTGTGATTGTGGATGACGGCGCTCCGTGGCCGACTGGAGAGCTGGATCTTCGCCGCCAGGGCGCGGCTCTGCAGATCCTGATAACTTTGCAGATCGAGCAGCGGGTTCTCGCCATGGGCGCGGTCGAATTCTTCCGCGATCAAATTTACCAGGACGTCGTCCCAATCCTTGCCGCCCAACCGGTGATCGCCGTTTGTGCCCAGCATCTGAATGCTGTGCCCCTCAATCCGCATGATCGTGACGTCGAAAGTGCCGCCCCCCAGATCGAAGACAAATACAGTTTGGTCCTCATCCAGCTTATCGAGCCCGTATGCGACGGCTGCCGCGGTTGGCTCATTGATGATCTGCAGAACGTTCAGCCCGGCGAGTTGGCCAGCCGTGATCGTCGCGGTGCGCTCAGCGTCGTTGAAATAGGCCGGCACCGTGATGACGGCGTCGGTGACCGATTCCTTTAAATATTTTTCCGCGTCGGCCTTCAACTTCTTCAGAATCAGCGCCGAGAGCTCCTCGGCCGAATAACTCTTGCCGCCAAACTCGCGAGAAAACTGCTCCTTCGGCTTTCCGATTTCGCGCTTTACAAAATCGACAATTTTCTCCGGCTCAGCGACGGAGTTGTTCTTCGCCAGCGTCCCAACGATCGCGGTCGCTCCGTCGAAGAGAATGACCGAAGGCGTGATCCGTTCGCTTTCTGCGTTGGGTATGATTTGCGGTTTGCCGTAGGCGTCGATGTGCGCGACGGCGGAAAACGTGGTGCCGAGGTCGATCCCGACTGCTTTGCGATGTTTCATGTGGAAATCCCGTTTCGAACGCATGAATGCGCTCGCCACTCCGCTTCAGTGCAGATTTCATGCCGAAATCCGCCGGGAAAACGCGCTCTGTGCTGGGCCGAAAACGGCGGAGCGGGGCGTTTAGCTAAAACGCTTCGCGACCACTTCTTCCGGCCGCAAAACCTGATCGCGCCAGAGGAATCCGCGCTTCACCCGCATTACAATTTGTCCATCCTCTTCCGCGAAATCCGCCGGCTCGTAGGTAACAACTTTGTGCAGCGCACGATCGACCTTCTCCTTCGCCTCGATTTGATTCACTTCCAGACGATGCAGGACCTCGACCAGCGCATGTAGTGAATTCTCGAGATTTTCAGCCCACTGCGAGGCCGAGGCGTGACCCCCGCCTTTGCCGCCGACGGACTTGATCTGCTTGAGCAGGCTGCTGAGATCATCGAACAAAATCACAAGATCGCGGATGAACGGTTTCTGGAGCGATTCGTGCAAAAAATTGTCGCGATATTTAATCAGCTCTTCGTGCAGTGAGTCGAACAGCCGCTGATTGACGCTTTCCGTGTTACGCGCTGCCTCCAGGTATTCGTCCATCTTCCGCACCTGGTCCTGAAGTTCAGTTGACGGGCCGGCTGCTGCCATCTTCTCCAGCCGACCGGAGACATTGCTTTCAAGGCCTTGCACTCGCGCATTCAAGGTCCGCATCTCCTGCGTCAACTGGCCCAGTTGCTTCTTCAAGCCGTCCGTTTTTTCACCTGAGTCTGACCGCAACACTTGCTGCGCCTCCGCGCTCAGCTGTTGCATCGTCGACGCGAATTCGTCCGGCATCCGAATCTGGGGCTCAGGGGACATCAGATAATCTAAGCCGTGTAAAATTTCCGGATCGTCTCGACCAACCCCGGGATGTCGTGCCGGCGCGCTTCCATCTGCACGGTTAACCCATGCTCGCGCGCGGTCTTCGTCGTCACCGGGCCGATGCTTGCGACCTGCATCCCGGCCGGCCACTTCAGCCCGAGACCGAGAAAGTTCTCTACCGTCGAAGAACTGGTGAAAGTGATGAGGTCGGCCCCTTCTTCCAAAAGACGACGGCGCGCTCCGGTATCGTCGCGTGTTTCCGCCACGGTGCGGTAAGCAAGGCCTTCGTCCACAATTCCCCCCATCTCCGAGAGCTTTTTCGGAAGCACATCCCGCGCCTTTTCGGCCCGGGCGAGGAGAATTCGCAGGTTTTCCACCCCGCCTTGCTTTTCAAATTCACGTACGATCGCTTCGGCCACGAATTCCTCCGGCTGTAGATCGACGTGCATGTGAAAGTCTTTTAGCCTCTGCGCAGTCGCCGGTCCGATCGCGGCGATGCGCGCCGCGCCGATTTCCCGCGCGTCGTCAAACAGCTTGTAAAACAAATCGAAAAACGCGTTTACTCCGTTCGGGCTCGTGAACACGATCCAATCGTAGCTGTGCGCATCCTGCACGAGCTCGGCGAACCCGCGCAGATCTGTCGGCGGCTCAATCCGAATCGTTGGCAGCTCAATCACGTCCGCGCCGAGGGCACGAAGTTGGGCACTCAACACACCCGCTTGACTACGCGTTCGCGTCACCACAATCCGTTTCCCCGCGAGCGGGCGGTCTTCGAACCAATTCAATTCTTTGCGCAGCGAAACCACTTCGCCGAAAACCGCTACCGCCGGCGGCCCAAAGTCGTGCTCGGCCACCCGCTGCGCGATATCGTGCAGTTGCCCAACGACCGTCTTCTGTCGGCCGGTGGTTGCCCAGCGAATCAGCGCCACCGGAAGGTCCGGGCGCACACCGTGCGTGAGCATCTCCTGCGCGATTGCGCCAATTCGCTCCACGCCCATGAGCATGACCTGCGTTCCACCGAGTTTGGCGAGCGCGGCGAAATCAATCGAGCTATCGGCCTTCTCCGGATCTTCGTGGCCGGTGAAGAACGTCACATGCGAATTCGTCTCCCGGTGGGTGACGGGAATGCCCCCGTAGGCGGGCCCGGCGATCGCGGATGTCACGCCCGGAACAATCTCAAACTGCATCCCCGCGCGGACGAGGGCTAGTGCTTCCTCCGCGCCGCGACCAAACACGAACGGGTCGCCACCTTTCAGCCGCACAACCTGTTTGCCTTCGCGGCACTTCTCGACCAGCAGCGCGTTCAGCTCCTCCTGTTTAAGCGTGTGCGCGCCAGCTTTCTTTCCCGCGTAGATAATCTCCGCTGTCGTCGGCGCCCATTTCAGCATCTCTGGATTGCAGAGGTGATCGTAAACGATCACTGCCGCCTGCTCGATGCACTCCTTCGCGCGCAACGTAACCAAGCTGAGGTCGCCGGGCCCGGCACCGACGAGGAAACATTTGCCAAATTTCGTCTTATCCCCCATGCATTCGGTCCATTAAATCTGCGGCCAGTTGTTCCGGATTTATCCCCGCGAGCGGGCGTTCCACGAGCGCTGTTCGGGCCATCAAACTGGGCGGCTCGAAAAGCTGGGCGCGCATCTCCATCTCGGATCCGGTGATTCGCGCAAACACGCCGACCGGTGAATCGCAGTCTCCCTGCAGAAGCCTGAGAAATTCCCGCTCCGCGCGCAAACATAGCAAGGTTTCGCCGTGGTTAATTGCGTCAACCAATCCGCGCGTCCCCCCACCATCCCTCCGCACCTGCAGCGCGATAATCCCCTGCCCGCCAGCCGGAACGAAATTATCCACCGGCAGCGCCTCGATATAAAAGCGGGCACTTTCGAAGAGGATTTCGCCGCGGCTGAGATCGAACCCAAGTCGTTCGAGGCCAGCCCGCGCGAGGACAATGGCATCCCAATCCTGTTCGGCCAATTTCCGCAGTCGCGTCGATACATTGCCGCGCAAACCGGCGATCACCAGATCGCCACGGTGCGATCGCAACTGATAATCCCGTCGCACACTTCCGGTTCCGACGGTCGCGCGGGCGGGAAGCGCTTTCCATCCGCCCGAGCATTTCGTGATTAACACATCGTCCATCGAACCTCTGGGCAACGCGCCTCGCACCTCGAGCCCCGGCGTCGCTTCGCTCGGTAAATCTTTCGCGCTATGGACGGCAACGTCTATCGCACCTAATTCCAGAGCTCGCTCGATTTCGCGCGTGAACAGTCCCTTCCGCCCGTGGCTCATACTTCCAGCTTGCGACCCTTTTGCTTTTGCGTTTTCAACGATCGCGCACCTTACGTCGCCGGACGTCCGAATGATTTTTGTTTCAATTTCCAGCTGCGGATACTCGGTTCGCAACGCTCTTTCGACCAGCTGCGTCTGCGCGCAAGCCAGCTTGCTGCCGCGCGAACCGAGCACAACTTTCTTCAGCCCGGACATCGCTTAGGTCGCGGGGCCACGTTTCACGATTCCGAAGCTCGTAGTGGCGACTCCGTCAATGCCGGAAGATCTCGGCCGGTTGCGCGCAGACTCGCTTGCGCGCCAGGCTGGAACCACTCCGCAAACGCGCTCACGTGTTCGGAGATGATCGCTTCGGCCGCGCCGATCTGTTGCCGACGCAACGCGATGGACTGCTCTGCGATCGATTGCAGAGAATCGATGTCGTAAAGATAGACGCCTTCGATTTCATTCACTTCCGGCGCGATGTCGCGTGGCACCGCGATGTCGATAATGAATAGCGGGCGGTCGACGCGGCCGGAAATGAGGGGTCGGAGCATCGCAGCCGTGAGCAATGGCTCGTTCGAGGCAGTCGAGGAGATGATGATGTCAATCTCGCGACATTCCGCCTGCCAATCGGCAAAAGGAACTGCGCGTCCGCCAACGTCGCTCGCAAGACTTTGGGCGCGCTCGAGTGAACGATTGCTCACGCGCAGATCGGTCACTCCGCGGGAGACCAGTATTTGTGCGGTCCGCTCGCTCATTTCGCCTGCGCCGAGCAGCAAAACTTTGCGGCCGCGCAAATCACCGAAAATCCGGACGGCCAGATCAACCGCAACAGAGCCGACCGAGACTGCTCCCCGGGTGATCTCGGTCCGGCTGCGTACCTGCTTCGCCACCCGAAATGAACGCTGAAAGAGCCGGTGCAGATAAGGACCCGCCGTGCCCGATTCCCGTGCCCGCGCATAAGCTTTTTTCGTTTGCCCGAGGATCTCCGTCTCGCCGATCACCATCGAGTCGAGCCCAGATGCGACCCGAAAAAGGTGCTGGACGCAATCCGGACCTTCATAGCGATAGAACGCCGGCTCGTCCGATGCTTTGACCTCATCGACAGAAAGCAGGCAGCGCGCGATTTGCCTGGCTTCGAGTGGCGCTTCGGCGGCGCCGTAGACTTCGACACGGTTGCAGGTCGCGAGGACCAGCGCCTCGCGACAGCCGCAATTCTCGCGCAAATAGTTTTCCGCGCCGGGCTTGCTGGCATAACGCTCCCGAACTTCCACTTCTGCGGTGTGATGGCTGAGGCCGACGCAAAAAATGTTCATTGCACCGGAAGTTTCTGCGTCGCGAAATTGATCGCCCACAGGACCGAGACGGCGGCAGTGAAGGCGATAATGCAGAGCGCCGCGACATGTCTCGGAGCGAGCCGCCGCAAATGCCGGCCCTGTAAAATTGCGCCGTACAAAATCCAGACCACGAACGCGCAAATCACCTTGAGACGCGGGAGCGGCTGGCCGGTTAAGAACCCGCTGGCCAGACCGACAGTGTAGAGCGCGAAACCGAGCCAGAGAAGGCGCGTAATCGCAGCGAAAAGATCCGTCAGCGGCGGCAACTGGTAGAAAATCGAACGGAGCTGGTGCGTTTTTAGTTGCCGTTCCTGCACGAGGTACATCACGCCGGCGACGAAAGCCAAGGCGAAGGCTCCGTAGGCGATGAGCGAAACCGAGGCGTGAAACTCGAGCCAGGGATTTGCGCGCACGCGGGCGGCGGACGGGACGTCAATTGGCGCAAGCAGCGCAAAGGCCTGGATTATCAAAACGACCGGGGCGGTAAATGCGCCCATCAACGACAACTGATAGACTGGGCCAACGACGAGATAGATCAGCGCGACCGACCACGCCAGAAACACAAAAACCTCGAACAGATTGGTCAGCGGACAGTGCCCGAGAGCGTGACCGCGGAGCGTGAGAAACCCAGTCTGCAAAACAAACCCGAACGCAACCATGAGAAAGTTGAATCGCCCTGGCTTGAAAGTGCCCGCGCGCAAAACCAGCGCCGCGCGGACTGTCGCGACCAGATAGCAAAGCGTGGAAAGGATCAGGAGCTGGCGATCCATTGGAGATAAATGTTAAAGCGCGCGCTCCCCTTGGCAAACGTCAGTCGATCTCACAGATTTGATGCGACTGGACCTCCGGATCGACCGAAACGTTGCCCTTGCTCCCCCGGCAGCGCGGCACTTCTTCGCGCACAAACCGGAAATCGACCCAGCGCTACCACCGGCCGCGCAATAAACGGGACCGAGATGATCGAATGGTTGCATTCGGCCTGCGAAAGGCGCGGCAGAGTGCGTAACCCGTTGCTCGTCCAGACATCGAAAAATTGAGATGAAGCTTGTTTCCAAACCAAAGAACGGCTTTCGAAACCGGATTCTGAAGCGGCTCCCACCGGCCACGATCCGGTGGCGCGCGCCATTCATGGGTGACGGTGATAGCCGGCGATTTGCAGCGGCGTGGGTAATCGTTATCGGCGTGGACGAATCACCGTCTAGGATCGGAATGGTCTGGAGAAAGCTGCGCGCGAATGCTACGGAATGGTGCGTGGCGAATTCGATCGTTTGCTAGGCACCTAGACCCTGCCAGCTGCGCGACTCTGACCAGAGCGGAAAGGCCGCCCGCGCGAAGCCCTACCGGGAGGGGTGGCTCGAATTTTGTGCGGTGCCGTACGAAAGAAGCATCCGCGGCCGCGCGGGCGCGCGTAATTAGAAGAGCAATCACAGCAATAACCACAATCATTGACCACGAAACCATGAACATCGATCCGATCATCAACAACCTCTCCCATTCCAAAACCACGAGGCGTCACGCCTTACGGCAACTCGGCCTTGGCGCGGCGGGCCTTGCCGGACTTAAATTCCTCACCTCGACTTCGCGGGCTCAGGAAGCCGCCACGACCGCTGCAACCGCTTCGGCAGATGTGGCCGTCTTGCAATTCGCACTCAATCTCGAGTACCTCGAAGCGGAATATTACACCCGCGCTACGACCGGCTTCGGAATTCAGTACTTCGGCGTGGACGTCAGCGGCCAGGGCACGGCAGGTCCGGTTTTGATCAAGTCCAATCCACAGGTTCAGTTCACTGACCTCAAGGTGCAGCGATATGCAGAAGAGATTGCGGCAGATGAACGCACTCACGTGCGCTTCATTCGCCAGACGCTCCTAAGCCTGGGTGTCACGCCGTCCGCTCGGCCCACGATCGATCTCAAGAACAGCTGGAACGCTCTCGCGCAGGCCGCTGGTCTCGGCGCAAGTTTCGATCCTTTCGCTAACACCGTCAATTTCCTCCTCGGCGCGTTTGTTTTCGAGGATGTGGGCGTGACGGCGTACCGGGGCGCGGCGCCTTTGCTTAACAATCGCACTGTGCTCAGCGGTGCTGCCGGCCTGCTCGGGACAGAAGCATATCACGCTGCAAACGTGCGGACTGTTCTGCTTGCCCAAGGAAGCGCTGCCATCGACGACGCGACCAGCAAAATCTCTAATCTGCGGGATACGCTCGACGGGGATGGCGACAAGGACCAGGCTATTATTCTCAGCGGGCGTGCAAACGTCGTGCCGACAAACAGTTCCAGTCTGGTTTTCGCCCGCACCGCGCGGCAGGTATTGAATATCGTTTACTTCTCGCCCGGCGCAGACCGTGGTGGGTTTTTCCCGAACGGCATCAATCCATAAACCGCGAAGCGCAGACCGCTGGCGCAGACGAGAAACACTTCTTCCGGCTCGGTCCCATTGGGGATAGGCGCGTTCAATTCATTTGTGCGCGTGGCTGAGTGCACCATGTAACTCCAATGCGCCCGACCGCTCGGCACTTCAACGTGTTGGGCGGATCGGGGTCGCGTCTATGCATATTTGACATGTATATTTGACATGTAATCGCGATTGAGAAGAGGACGGGCGCCGCCGGTGCGAACTAAACTTCCGAAAGCCATCGGTAGCCTGTCGGCCCTCGAAAACGAGCGCAGCTTCGCCGAGGTTCGTTGACGTTTAGAACCGAGCGGCTAGCATCCGGCGCGATGAGGTTGGATGCGATCGAGAAACTGAGGGGCGCGGTGCGCGATGTGGCGGATTTCCCGAAACCGGGGATCGTGTTCAAAGATATCACGCCCATTCTGAGCGACGGCGATTTGTTTCGCGCGTCGATTGACGTGTTTCTGGAACGTTGTCGCGGGAAGGAGATCGACAAGGTGGTCGGCATCGATGCACGCGGGTTTTTATTCGGCTCGGCGGTGGCGTATGAGCTCTCGGTCGGGTTCGTGCCGATCCGAAAGAAAGGGAAGCTGCCGTTCAAAACCGAGAGCGCCTCCTATTCGCTCGAATATGGAGAAGCGGTCATGGAAATGCATGTGGATAGCATCGAAGCCGGCGAACGGATTGTGCTGATCGACGATCTGCTCGCGACGGGCGGAACCTCTGCAGCCGCGGCGGCACTGATCGCGAAGGCAGGCGGCAAGCTTCTCGAAGCGCAATTCCTGATCGAGCTCGATTTCCTAAAGGGCCGGGAAAAGCTCGCACCAACGCCGGTGGTGTCGTTTTTGAGGTACTGAGCGGCTGGACGAGTTATCATCCTGAGCCGCTTAGACGGCGAAGGACCTCACATCTGGGTACGTTGTCACGATGGATCTCAGACCATCTTCACCGTCTGTACACGGTCGTCGCTTTGCTGGGAGATCTCCGTAAGCTAGGCGTTTCATAGACGTCTTACGCGACCATTCGCTTTTTCTCGCCTTCGTCGGCAGCAACTCTCCAATTCCCTCGTAACGCGGACGGGTTCGCTATCTAAAACAAATGCGTGACCGACAAGCTAAAGGGAGGTCCTTCGACGTCTCGCGCGGCTCAGGATGACAGGCAAACTCGAGCGCGAATCAAGGATTGTGGCAGCTGCAACGCGCGCCGTAACCGCCTGGCGCCGCTACCACGACCTCCATCCGAACCGCCTGCAAGGCCAGCTGGTCGTGGATCGCATTGAGCAAACCAAGCGCGCGTTCGCCGGGCATGTGATCGCAACGCAGCTCAATGCGTGCGCGTTTACCGACGACCTCGGGATGTTCGGCGTGCATTTCGCCATCGAGCAAGAAGGAGGCGTAGGCATTGAATTTCTCCTCCAGCTCGTGCAATCGCTCGTCTGAATCGTCCGATTCACGCGTCTCGTACATAACCAGGACAACCTCGTCGGTCGCCGGAGCGACGGCGAAGAGATCGATCACGCCGGGGTGCTCGATGCCGCGGAGTTGGGCGGTATCGGCGGTGGAACGTTCGAGTTCGGGGTGCGGCATGCTTTTGGGGACCGGGCGTGATGGCGAGGGTAAAACAAAAGGCGTTTTCCGCAATGGTTGTCTCTGCCCCATTCTGAACCGGACGCCAGGCTCGACCCGTTCGACTTCGCTGAAAGTAGATTCCGCTCGCAGCCATTTGGCCGCGCTACTCGCCTTAGGCTCGACAGAGTCTCGCCCTACCGTACTTTGGTGCGATGAGAGGAGGCGTTTTTGCGGCGGTGTTCGCGCTGATCTCGGCGCAGAGCTGCCTGGCGCAATTCTCGAACGCGCTCCTCCAAAACAACAGTTATTGGGGCGATGGCAAAGCGGAGTTCGACATTTACGAGGCCCAGATCGCGCGCTACGGACAGCCCCGCCCCTGCGAAGTGCTGCACATCCTCGTGCGCGAGCCGTTCGATCCGAAGCAGCTCGTGAAGCCGGACGACTGGAAGCGCCCGGGCACGATTGCGGTGCTGAAGTTGAACCAGATCCTGCACGTGCCGACCGGGCTCTACGTTTATCAGCAGATGCATTCGAATTTCTGGCGCGTCGATAATGGCCAGCTGATGAAATTTTCCCTAACGAGCAACGACAGCTGCGGCAATACTTTCAAGGAAGCGCTGCGCGCCGGAGAGCAACTCAGCTACGTGTATCACACCTATTGGGACGGAATGGCTGACGGGAAAGAGAACATCGCGCCGCCAGTGGATGGCTTTTTCTACGATGAAATGCCGTGGCGGGTGCGGACGATCGATTTTGCGAAGCCCGCGGGGCAGTTCGAAATCCAACTCGCCGGGACCTCGATCAACTCGAAAAAAGATAGCTTCCAATTTAAGCCGGCCAAGGTCTCGTTTACCTCAAACGAGAGCGCGATCGACGTCACCCTGGGGCATGCGGGCGGCACCGACCATTTCCTGCTCGATCGTGAATTCCCGAATTTTCTGCGCGAATGGAAAGCCGCGGACGGAAGCCAGCTGCGGTTGAAGCGTAGTTTGAAAATCGATTACTGGAAATACAACAAACCAGGCGACCGAGAACGTGCGTTGAACGATCCGATGGCGCAGC
>JBDTYN010000023.1:0-7258 GCA_040005675.1 Chthoniobacterales bacterium | reverse complement strand
CGCGACATCCTTGTTACCGATCCGTCTCATCCTTTTACGGAAAATTGGTGGCCGCCCGGCCATTTGCTCGGCTATGAACACAGCTTCGTGCACACCATTACCGATTTCGTGAAGTCGGTCGTCACGCGCAAACGCGCGCGCCCTGATTTCGCTGATGGGTTGCAGACTCAGCGGGTGATCGAGGCAATCGAACGAAGCGCAACGCAGAAGAAATGCCTCAAACCATGAGTTGGCTTCGTAGTGCGTTTTTGTTTTGCTGCATTGCCACAATTTGCGCAGGACAAAAAACAATTATCCAGGATGGGGTGTCGATCACTTACACCACGGCAAGGTTCTTGAAGGTCAATATTCTCCGAGCCGCGGCTGACCCTGCACCGGCCGAGCAGTTCGATCCATTACCAGCCCCGCGCTCTTTTTGTTTCGATTGCGATGCGTTCAGGGAAGACACTGATACGCGTTATGGTGGCGTGCTAAATGTCAGGGCGGCGGAAGACGGCGACGTGCGGGACTTCGATTTGGCCTATCCGCGTTTTCGGCAGGCCATTTCTGATTTTGCTGACGTTATGCAGCGGCGACCGAAGTTGCCAATGCAAACTCAATTTGCTGCCAGAGATTTGCCAACCATCCCAGCCGGTGAAGAGAGCGGATACTTTTTCCTCAAGAAAGTCCGGTACTTCGATTTTCCGTGGTGCTCGGCAATTGGTTGCTTGAATTAATTCTCACAGGATTCCCATTCCAATTTCGCTGTCGGTTCTCGGCTTAGCTACAGTATCCAGGGTTTAACAAACGATCGCAGACTAGTGATAACAGCGAACTTCAGAGTTGGGCATCCCGGTCTCCCTGAGACTGGTAAAGACGAAACAATTAAGGAATTAATGGGTAAAGAGTTCACACGGGAACAATACAGGCGTTATATCCGCCGGATGGAAAAGCTTCTGGGGAAGAAACGCGATGAGACTTTTCGCCCTTCGCTGGTTGTGCTCCAGAACCTCACCGCCTCGATCCGAATCGATAGCGGGGCCGATCCGGGTCGTTGGCATTCGCGGTTCCATAACGAGAAAATCTTAATTCAGCCGAATGAGATTCGCTAATCAGGTCGCGATTGTTACGGGAGCGGGGCGGGGGATTGGCCACGCCATCGCGGTGCGGCTGGCGCGCGAAGGTGCGCGAGTGGCATCGGTCAGCCGGACCGAAACTAACGCCCAGAGAACGGCCGATGAAATCAACGCCGCGCGTTCGGACGCATCGAAAGCCTATGCGGTTGACGTCTCAGATCACGCCAGCGTGCAATCGGTCGGCGCGCACATTTTGGAGGAATTCGGTCGCGTCGACATTCTGATCAATAACGCGGGAGTGACGCGCGACGGACTGAGCATTCGGATGTCGGTCGAGGATTGGGACACGGTCGTGAACACGAATCTTAAGGGTGCGTTCAACTTCACGCAGTCGGTCATGCGCGCGATGATCAAACAACGCAGTGGGCGGATCATTAACGTCAGCTCCGTGATTGGCTTAATCGGGAACGCCGGCCAGGCGAACTACGCCGCGAGCAAAGCCGGCTTGATCGGGTTTACCAAATCGATCGCGCGGGAGCTGGCGAGCCGCGGCATAACGGTCAACGCGATCGCACCAGGGCTGATTGACACGGACATGACTGCGGTTCTCCCCGAGGAGCTGCGCAAGCGTATTTTGACCAGGGTTCCCCTGGGGCACCTCGGCCAGCCGGACGACGTCGCCGCAGCCGTTGCCTTCCTTGCTTCGACGGAGGCGAAATACATTACTGGTCAGGTGCTGGCGGTTGATGGCGGCATGGTGATGTAGGAAGGGAACGAAGCGGAGAAGTTGACGGCCTGAGGGCAGGCCGGTTCCATTCGGGCGTTCTGCGTCCGCAGAGTGAGGCAGTGTGGCGCCCCCTGCGTCAAACGGCAGGTGAAGCAGCAGCGTGTCGTGGAAGGCCGATCCTTGCGCGAGATGGCTTCTCATCTGATCGTGCGAGATGACGACTGAGAAAGCAACTTTTGGCGCTGGCTGTTTCTGGGGTGTGGAAGCGACGTTTCGTAGCATCGACGGCGTGAAATCGGCAAGCGTCGGGTACGCCGGAGGGACGATGGCAAATCCGACTTACGAAGATGTCTGCGGCGACGAGACAGGACACGCCGAAGTGGTCGAGGTGGAATTTGATCCAGAGCGCGTCAGCTTCACGCAATTGCTCGACGTGTTCTGGAAGAATCACGATCCAACCACGTTGAACCGGCAGGGTCCCGACGTGGGCGATCAATACCGTTCCGTGATTTTCTTTCACTCGCCAGAGCAACGCGCCGCCGCCGAAGCGTCAAAGGCGCAGCAGGAAAAAAGCGGTCGGTTCCGGCGGCCAATCGTGACGCTGATTGAGCCGGCCACGACATTTTACCGCGCAGAAGAATATCACCAGCGTTACCTCGAAAAACGCGGCATGACGCACTGTGCGATTTGACCGCTGATCCGAAGGAGGAATCGGGTCGCGAGATCATCCGGACAGGAAATTTCGTCGGCGATGCCGCGCAGTTCATTCTGCGCTGTGCGCGGGCTGCGATGGTCGAGCGGAACGAATTCCGTATCGCGCTTTCGGGCGGCAACACTCCACGACCAGTATATCACGAGCTTGCGCGCATGGGACGCGATGTGGCCTGGGAGCGCGCGCTCATTACCTTCGGCGACGAGCGCTGTGTGCCGCCGGACGATAAAGAGAGCAACTATCGAATGGCACGTGAATCTCTCCTGCTCCCGGCCGCGGTTCCGGAGGCCTCCGTGCTTCGGATGCGCGGGGAGATCGATCCGCAAAAAGCCGCAGACGAATATCAGGAAGAGCTCGATCTGCGCGCGCGGCGAGGCACCGAAACCGTTTATCGGCACGACCTGATCCTGCTTGGCCTGGGGGACGACGGCCACACCGCATCGTTGTTTCCGGAAACGGCGGCGCTCGAAGAATCAGCCCGCGGAGTTGTCGCGAACTTCGTTCCGAAGCTGGAAAGCTGGCGGCTTACGTTTACGTTTCCGCTGATTAGCGCCGCGCGCGAAATTTGCTTCCTCGTGAATGGTGCGAAACATGCCGAATTGGTCGAGCGAGTGCTGGATGGAGACGAGCGCTTTCCCGCGGCACGGGTCCGTTCGGCGAGCGGGCGCGTCACCTGGATAATTGGTAATTAAAGAGGACGAATGCGGAGCGTGATTGTGACCGGCTCGGCCGGATTGATTGGATCCGAGACGGTGCAGCGTTTCGCGCAGGACGGCTACCGGGTCGTCGGCATCGACAACGATATGCGGAGCCGTTTTTTCGGCGCGGAAGCCTCGACCGGCCGCACACGCGATCATCTCATCGCGACCGTGCCCGAGTACCGGCATCACGACATCGATATCCGCGATGCCGCGGCCGTGACCGGTCTGTTCGCGGAGCATGGGAGCGACATCGCCGCCGTCATTCACACTGCGGCGCAGCCTTCGCATGACTGGGCGGCACGCGATCCGCAAATGGATTTCACCGTTAACGCCAATGGGACGCTCAATCTTCTGGAAGCGTCGCGGAAGTCGTGTCCGGAAGCGCCGTTCGTCTTCACATCCACAAACAAGGTTTACGGCGACACGCCCAATCGCCTTCCTTTGCGCGAGCTTCCGCAGCGCTGGGAAATCGAGGAAGGACACGAATTCGAAGCGGGCATCTCCGAGGCGATGAGCATCGATCAAACGAAACATTCGCTTTTCGGCGCATCGAAAGCCGCGGCCGATGTTCTGGTGCAGGAATATGGCCGCTACTTCGGCATGCCGACCGTCTGTTTCCGCGGCGGATGCCTGACGGGCCCGGCACATGCGGGGACGGAACTGCATGGCTTTCTCTCCTATCTGATGAAATGCACCGTCGCCGGCACGCCGTACCGCGTCTTTGGTTACGGCGGGAAACAGGTGCGCGATAACATTCACAGTTTCGATTTGGTCGAGGCTTTCGTCGCATTCGTGCGCGCGCCGCGGGTGACGGAAGTCTATAACATCGGCGGGAGTCGCCACAGCAATTGCTCGATGCTGGAAGCGATCGCGCTCTGCGAGGAGATCAGCGGCCGCCGTTTAACCTGGAACTACGAAGAGGACAACCGCATCGGCGACCACATTTGGTGGATCAGCGATGTGCGTAAATTCCAAGGGCATTATCCCGATTGGAACTTCCGCTACGGCTTGCGTGAGATCCTGGAAGATATTCACGACGCCGTCAGCCGCGCGGCTGTCTGAAGATTCGCGAAACGGTCAGTATTGCTCCCCGTCGTCCGGCTTCTCCGGAATCCTGTCTTCGATTCCGTAAACGTGGAACATGACGGCGATCCAGTAGATGGGAAGCAACAACAAAGCGAAGCCAGCCGTGCCGGTCGCTGCCAGCAGGGCAAGACCGACCGCGATCGGGGTTCCGAAAAAAATCAGAAGGAGTCCGATGACCTTG
The DNA here is from genome assembly GCA_040005675.1 of Chthoniobacterales bacterium. GTDB lineage: Bacteria > Verrucomicrobiota > Verrucomicrobiia > Chthoniobacterales > UBA10450 > JACCXL01. The sequence continues at coordinate 2,796 of JBDTYN010000023.1, read as the reverse complement.
TGCCCTTTGTAAATATGGCCGAGCCCTGGAAGAACGCTGAGCAGCACCGCCACGGCGTCGCTCGCCTGCCCTTCGGCACTCTCGGATTTGCCCAGCTGCGGCGTGACCTGCGGCTGATCGCCTGACGGGGCGGCTGATGGTGCGTCCGTATATTCCAAAGTAAACCTTCCGTGACCGAAACTTGCAATTCATGGTCAGCACCTGCGGAGAATTCGTCAAGCAAACTCAGCGTTTCCCACGCGCTCGGGAGGAGCGAAAGTTTAGAGTTGCCGCTTCCCACGCACTTGCTGATTCTGGGGCGCAAGCACCGCGAACGTGGCAGAAATGAAGCAAACAACGTCAGCCACGATCACAATCGTTCTCCTTGTTGTTGCACTTGCATTAGCGGTGACGGCCTTTCTCATTGGGCTTCATCGCGGCGGAGCTGTGGACTATTTCCACCTGTTTTGGATTCTTCTTTTAGTCGCTGCCTTGATTGCAGCCAGTCGACGGCGCAGCGACCGCGATCGACGATAACGGCAGCAATCACGTGGACACGGCAAGGTTGCTCCCGCAGGTCGTTGAATATCTGGACGAATATCTTGCGATTCGCGATTGCGAAGATTCGCCGAACGCGCTCAACGGCCTGCAGCTGGAAAACTCCGGCAAGATCACGAAGATCGGTGCCGCGGTGGACGCGTCTGGCCGTTCCATCACCGCGGCATCGAAACGCGGAATCGACTTTCTGCTCGTGCACCACGGAATATTCTGGCCGGGACTACGGCCGATTGTCGGCGCTTTTCGAGAGCAGATCCGGATTGCGCTGGAACACGGTCTTGCGATTTACAGCGCCCATCTCCCGCTCGACGTCCACCCTGAGCTAGGCAACAACGCGCTACTGGCCGCCGCCCTCGGCCTGCGCGAGATCGAGCCCTTTTTCGCGGTGAAAGGTCGACCCATTGGATTGCGTGCGCGCAGCAGCGGATCGATCCACGAGCTTGTGCGCAAACTCGAGCATTCGTTAGGCAGCTCCGTGAAATTCTTCGCCAGCGGACCGGAAGAGCCGAAAAACGTCGGTCTGATCACCGGTGGCGCAGGTTCGGAAATCTACGGTGTGGCACGCGAGGGGATCGACACTTTCATCACTGGTGAAGGGCCGCACTGGGCGGCCGTCGCCGCGGGAGAACTGGGGATGAATCTGCTGCTCGGCGGTCACTACGCGACCGAGACGTTCGGAGTCAAGGCACTCGCGGCGCATTTGAGCGAGCGATTCGAATTGCCCTGGGAGTTCATCGATCATCCCACCGGCCTTTGAATCGGTTGCTCTTGCCAGCAATTTGGCAGGCGACGCGCCTGTCCTACAAGTTGAGACGCTCCCTGGGGTTCGCTCAGCTGACAGTTGACACCCGGCGCCCGCCGACTTTTCCCACAACGCGGTTGTGCCGAGGCGCGCCGCGCTTATTGTCTGAGACGTGCGTAAACCATTGCGCGCCGACCGAGGAGGAATGATGAGCAGCGCTGTATTGGAAAAAGAAACGGGAACGAAGCTAAATCAGCTCGAGCAGCTGAAGCGGTTCACGAAGGTAGTGGCCGACACGGGGGATTTCGAATCGATTCGGGATTTCCAGCCACAGGATGCGACCACAAATCCGAGCCTGATTTTCGCGGCGACGCAGAAGGAACAATATGGACATCTGCTCGAGGAGGTTTTGCGCGACCGCAAAAGCGCGGGTCTGACCGGTGCGGCGCAAATCGAGGACACGATCGAGCATCTCCTTGTAAAGTTTGGATCGGCGATGCTCAAGATTGTGCCGGGCCGCGTTTCGACTGAGACGGACGCGCGGTATTCCTTCGATGTTGAAGGATCGATCGAGAAGGCTCGACGCCTGATCCAGTTGTATCAGGGGCAGGGGATTGGCCGGGAGCGAGTGTTGATCAAGATTGCGTCGACCTGGGAAGGTATTCTGGCGGCGGAACAGCTGCAGCGCGAAGGCATCAAATGCAATATGACGCTGCTCTTCTCGCTTCCACAAGCAGTCCGAGCCGCGGAGGCGAAGGTGCAACTGATCTCGCCCTTCGTGGGCCGGATTTACGACTGGTTTAAGGCAGCCAACAAACGCGATTATGTCGGCGCGGAGGATCCGGGCGTGAAATCCGTGCAGGAGATTTACACCTATTACAAGAAGTTCGGCCACGAGACTGAAGTGATGGGCGCGAGTTTTCGAAATATCGGGGAAATCCTGGAGCTGGCCGGTTGCGATCTGCTCACGATCAGCCCTGAGTTGATGGCCAAGCTCGCCGGTTCGGATGAGCCGCTGGAGAGAAAGCTTTCTCCGGAGAAATCAAAAGGCGCAGAGGTGGAGCGACTGGAACTCGACGAGAAGAAATTCCGATATCTCGTGAACGATGACGCAATGGCGACGGAGAAGACCGCGGAAGGCATCCGAAAATTCGCGGCCGACATTGTGAAGCTGGAAAAACTGGTCGCGCAAAAGATTGGGCAGTAGTCCGCGGCTTGCGCGACGTCTGAACACGCACTTTTCAAACTTGGGGAATCCGGGCAATCTGCCGATGGATGTTCAACGTCGTTTTGGTCGAGCCGGAAATTCCGCCGAACACCGGTAATATCGGGCGGCTCTGCCTTGCAACGCATTCGCGGCTTCACCTCGTCCAGCCGCTGGGTTTCTCGACGGACGACCGCGAACTGAAGCGCGCCGGCCTGGATTATTGGAAGGAAGTAGACCTGCGTGTCTGGGATTCTTTCCAGGATCTACAGACGGCGCAGGCGGTTGACGCGCGATTTCTCTTTCTCACGAC
>JBDTYN010000022.1:0-8715 GCA_040005675.1 Chthoniobacterales bacterium | reverse complement strand
CGGCCAGGCGCACGCCGCTGGCGCAAAATCCGGCGACCGCTTCGTCGTGCGCCTTGCCGCCGACGACTGCATCCGGCAGGTAGGAAACGGCCGCCTTGAATTCCTCATGCGCGACGGTGAAATTCTGCTGCGTCATCGCCGCTTGCCCGCGCGCCAATGCTTCCGTCCCCTGCGGAAGTGCCGCCTGCCGCCGCGCGACCTCGCGGTCCGCGACACGGCTAACGTTTCCCTGCGCGACCAACTTTTCCCCCAGCCCCATTGCGCCAAACACAATCGAGAGCAGGAACAAGCGGGGGATACTTGCGGTAGTTATCATGGAGGAGCGTGAGGGTTTATGGAGGGAGAGGGCCGATTTCGATCGATTCATTCGGAGCTTGCGAGGATTCGAGGACCGCTTTGTCCGGCTGAACGTCCACTAGCTTATATTTGATCTGCTCTTCGGGTTTCAATGTAAATTCCTGGTCTTTTTTCACCGCGAACTCGCGCGGCTGTCCCCAGCCGTAGAGGAAATTCGCAACGGACTCGGGAGAAATCGAAACCCGCTCCTTCACGAGCGTGAGTTGCTCCTTGGAGTCCTCGTGCTGAAGCGTCACCTCGGAGACATCCATCCTGGTCCCGAATCGGTCCGGCTGATATTTCTCCGCGAATCCTGTAATTCGGAAACGCGTCCCGCGGATCATGTCGCCGATCTTTAGAAACTGTGTTGGCTGCCTTTGATCGACCGTGTTGATCGCAAATGTATCTTCGACCCAGGAGGCAAAAATCAGCGGGAATGTCTGCTTACTGAAAGACTTCATCTTCAGCTTCGTTACGTAAGCCGGATGCGACGCGCGCTCGGTCGGATTCGTGCGTCCCTCCCACTCGTCGAAATTCGTGAAGCCATCGCCGTCCGCGTCCTGCGCCAACACGTCCGCTTCGGCGATCGGCAATCCAAACTGCTCCAGCCACTGGTTAGGCACTGGGGGATGGATCTCGGTGTTCTGTAGTGTTGCCGGCATCCCATTAGCGTCGATGAAATGCTTCTCCGGAACGAAGAGACCCGAGCGCCCGGCGAAGGTCCACTGCCCGGGCTGCTGCAGCTTTTCCGCAGCCTCTTCCAGCTCCACCGCCTTCGCCGGCGGGGCAGCAGCTCTCGGCGCTGGGGCTGATTGCGCGCTGGCGAAGGTGGAGTCAAGATGCACTGCCTCCCACGAGATGAATGACGCGCAGCAGAACAAAAAGGCGGCGCCGGCCAGCGCGATGACCCGATCGTGATGCAGGCGAATCCAATTCATCGTTTGATCCATGTGCGCTCCTAGAATTTGAACCGCAGCATCTCAATCGTGGCCGAAGTCTGGACGTGCTCGTTTCCGACGATGAAGTGTAACGCAGCTTTCTCGGCCGGTTTACCCGTAGGATTTTGCGGGACCGGCGTCGCCCCCCCGGCCTCGTCCGTCGCTTCGCGCGACGGCCCTTTGTCCTTGTCATTCAGAACATGCAATGTGCGGACGATCAGGAACTGCTGATTCGCGCTCGCGATCTGGTTCAACACCTTGCGCGCGGCAGCTGGCGTCGAGGCAAAGCTCACCTCGAGGACGTTGCGCTCGATCACCTTCGAAGCGGGGGCGTTCGGCAAGCTCGCCTTCCGCGGGGAGGACGACGGCGCGGGAATTGGAACATTGATGTGTTCCTCCGCGATCGGCGTTCGCTTCAAGGCGGTGAGTGCGTCGATCCGAGCGTCGAGCAAAATATTCACGACCAGTTCCACTTGCGCGAGCTGCTGGCCCAGCGCAGGCGCGGCCGCCGTTTCCGGAAGGGCCGAGGCGAATTCATCGAATCCGAGCCGGAAGTTTTGCGGCAGCTTCACTTTGTTGGCGCGCGCTTTCTCGCTCACTGAACCCACGACCTGTCGCAGCCGCGATTGAAATTCGTTCGGCGCGAGCGGAGTCGCAGGCAGGACCCGCGTTTGCAGGTCTCCTTTGATCTTCGAGAGCGCCGCCGCGTAGTCCGCAGCGTGCACCTTCATCTTCCGCAGATTTTCCGCATTCGGAAAGGGAGCGAGTCGTTGCAGGCGGTTCATCTCCGCCGCGTTTTCATCGAAGTGAGCGGAAGCGTCGTCCCAGCCGCTCTTTGCGCGCAGCAACAGGGAGGACGCTATGATCGTGGCCAGCCCGAGGGCGATCAGAAACGAACCGAGCCAGCGATTTTGGCGAAACCAGTTCATCGTAATTTCACCGGCTTCTTCAGCTCCAGACGCAACTCGTAAGGAAACGCCCATTCCGTGTTATTCGGCGTTGTCGGTTTCAGCGCTTTGGATTGATTGTTCGGATCAATTGTGAAAAAGGGCGACCCGATCAAATTCCGAAAATAATCGACCACCACCTCCTGCTGCCTGGGATTAGAGAGATAGAGGCCGCGCACGAAGATTCCGTCGATCGCCGCCGGCGCGGTTGATCCACCGGCCCGGGGGACGGGCGTGCTCATGTCCTGCTCCAGGTTCGGCGCGAGCGCTTCAACGCGGCCACCCCGGATGTTTCCGACGCCCACCGGTTTGCCGCCGGAAGTTGCAATCAGTTCCGTAATCCAGATGTTTCCCGCAGGCAGGCGCGCGTTCAAATCTTCGAGGAGTTCGGGCCAGAAATTTCGGTCGTGGACCGCGGTCGCAATCGGATCAGCGACATTGTCCAGCGAGTTTGTCTGCTTGCGCACCGCATCGATTTGTGCGGCGATTCTTCGCATGCCATCAACCTTCTCGCCGATCCGTTGGTTCACGCGCTCCGCGACGCTTGCGGCCCGCGCGTAGTAGCCAGCCCAGGCGAGCAACCCGAGGACAAAACAAGCCGCGGCCACCATCCAATAGGGACGGCGTGTCTTCAGGGCGTGCGCCCGTACCACACTCGGCGGGCGCAGCGTCAACTCCATCGGGCACGTGGCGGTGCTGCGTAACGCCAGACCAACCAGCTCGCCAAGGAGGTGCGCCGACTTCACGAGGTCGGTCGCTCCTAGATCCGCGCCGGCAGCGACGTTCCGCACTGGATTGAACAATTCGATCGGCAGCTGCAGTTTCTCGTGGAAAAACTCGCGCACATAGGGTGTGCTCGCCACGCCACCGCATAGAAAAACCCTCTCCGGCGCGCTGCCCTGCTGCTGCGCGCGATAATGACTGACTGACCGCATCAGCTCTGCGTGCAGGCGAGTCATTGTGCCGCGAACGATCCTCGACACGCGCGCCACATCCGCGGCCGGTGAACCCGCGTGGGCTGGCCCGAGGCCAACAAAGCCATCGCGCTTTTTCCGGAGCTCCGCCGCAGCCAGCGGCTCCGCAAACTCTTTTGCGATCGCTGCCGAAATGGACCCGCCGCCAATCGGAACGCTGCGGGAAAAAATCTTGCCTGGCTCGATGAAGAGCAGGGTCGTGGTGCGAGCGCCAAGATCCACCAGAACGGAGCAGCCGCTGAGTTCGCTGTAGTTATAGCGAAACGCATTGTAGAGCGCCATCGTCGTCAGGCCGACGATAGACGGTCGCAAACCCGCGCTCTCGACCGCGGCATTGATGCCCTCAATCAAATCAGCTTTAATCGCGACAATGACGACCTGGATTTGTTCTTCGCCGCCTCCACCCACCAGTTGGTAATCCCAGACAACTTCGCCGAGCGGGAATGGGACGTTCTGCTGTGCTTCGAAGCCGATGAGTCGCTCGATCTTCTCCTCTTCGACGGCCGGCAGCTTGACGAAGCGGACGAAAACCGCCTGCGCCGGAATGGCGTAGTTTACGTCCGTATTTTTGATGTGCAGCTCGGCGAGCATTTCCGGCAGCGCGGCGGCGATCTGCGCGTGGCGCGCGCTCTCGTGGGCATCACCGGGCAGCTCGCGCAGGCGAAAGGCGTGCAGAAGGAGACCGCCATGCGGCTGCCTGCGAAAGTCCGCCAGGGCGACCGTTTGGGAACCGAGATTAAGCGTGACGATTCGTGGCGGAGACTTCATGCGCGGCGCTTAACGGCTCGACGCCCTGATCTGCTCGTATCGATCCCAGTAGAGCGGCGCAAACGGCGTTTCGTTTTTGTTCAGGACAAACCCGGCAACCTGCGGCACACGCGCGAACCACTGCGGCTGTGCGCGAACGAGACTCGCCTCGTCCTTCACCACACCTTGTTGCACGATCTGCACTGCGATGTTCTGGATGGCGGCCAGCTCGACTGCGCGATTCCCGATGAAACGCGCCAGCGTGCGCGGTGAAACGTAAACGACCGAGCGGCTTTCGCGGCCCGCCGGAATATTTACGTGTGTTACTTCGCCACTCAGAAGCTTGCCATTGAGCAGGATGAAATATTTCAGCGTCAGCTCGTCGGTGAACTCGGGCGATGACGTAAACTCGACTTCTACCTCGAGCCAGCGCTCCTGCTGATTCGTAACGAACTGCTCCGCGCCGCGATAAGTATATTGCGGAGTCGAGATCAGGTTTCTGGTGATTTTCGTGACTTGAAAATCGGACGCCGCCCGTCTTTGTCCAAACGCCGCCGCACAGAAAATGATCAGGAGCGCAGCAAGACAAGTCCGAAGATTCGACCTCATGCTTTACTCAGCGCCCGCTTTTCTTTGCGCTGTGCTCCGCTGCAGCCAGCCGCGGAAGTAATCGATCGTTCGCGTAATGCCTTCGTCAAACTTCACTTTCGGCTCCCAATCGAGGATTTTACGCGCCCGGGTGATGTCGGGCTGCCGCACCTTTGGATCGTCCTCGGGCAACGGTTTGTATTCAATCTCCGACTTCGTGCCGGTAATGCGCCGGATCTCTTCGGCGAACTGCTTGATCGTCATTTCTCGCGGATTCCCAATGTTGACCGGCTCGTGAAAATCGCTCATTGCCAGCCGGAAAATCCCGTCGATCAAATCGGAGACATAACAAAACGAACGCGTCTGAGACCCGTCCCCGAAAATCGTAAGCGGCGTGCCCTCGAGGGCCTGGCCAATGAAGGCCGGCACCACGCGCCCGTCCCGCAGACGCATCCGCGGTCCATAGGTATTGAAGATCCGGACGATCTTCGTGTCGACTTTGTGGTAACGGTGGTACGCCATCGTCATTGCTTCCGCGAAGCGCTTCGCCTCGTCATAAACGCCGCGCGGACCAATCGGATTGACGTTGCCCCAATAATCTTCCTTCTGCGGATGCACGAGCGGATCGCCGTAACATTCCGAGGTGGAGGCGAGGAGAAATTTGGCGTTCTTCGCCTTCGCCAGACCGAGAGTGTTGTGCGTTCCGAGAGCGCCGACTTTCAACGTCGGAATTGGCAGCTCGAGGTAGTCGATCGGGCTGGCGGGAGAGGCAAAGTGAAAAACGTAATTCACTTCATCGGGCACAAAGATGTAGTTCGAGACGTTATGCTTGATGAACTGGTAATCCTCGTTCCCGGCGAGGTGCTCGATGTTCGCCAGGTTGCCGGTAATCAGGTTGTCGATCGCGATCACGCGATGACCTTCGGCCAACAGACGATCAGTCAGGTGTGAACCGAGAAATCCGGCACCCCCGGTGACCACGGAGACAGGTTTGGCATGAGCTGGCATTTGCGGTGTATCTAATTGGTGCGGCAAATCTTGGCGAGCAGAATCAAATTGCAGATGCACGCCTTGTGCTCTCTCGTGCCCCCATCCTCATGCGCATTCTTTCGGGCATCCAACCAAGCGGCGCTCTCCACATCGGGAATTACTTCGGCATGATGCGGCCGGCCGTTGCATTGCAACAGCAAGGTGAAGCGCTCTACTTTATCGCGGATTACCACGCCCTCACCAGCCTCCGCGATCCCAAGGCCTTGCGCGAAAACAGCCGCGGCGTTGCACTTGATTTCCTGGCCTGCGGATTGGATCCCGAGCGCGCGGCGCTTTTCCTGCAATCAGATGTGCCGCAGGTGACCGAGCTCGCCTGGATTCTAAATACCGTTACGCCGATGGGTCTGCTCGAGCGCTCACACTCCTATAAAGAGAAGCTTGCGCGGGGCGCGTCCGCTTCGGCTGGTCTTTTCACCTATCCGGTCCTGATGGCGGCCGACATCCTCATTTACGACAGCGACGTCGTTCCAGTCGGAAAAGATCAAAAGCAGCATCTCGAAGTCACGCGCGATATCGCGATCAAGATGAACGAGACGTTCGGCCATGTCTTCAAACTGCCGGAGCCACGGATTCAGGCTGACACAGAACTGGTTCCCGGCCTCGATGGCCAAAAAATGAGCAAAAGCTACGGCAACACAATCGACATCTTCGGCGACGAAAGGGAGACGCGGAAGCGCATTATGAGCATCGTGACGGATTCGACGCCGCTGGAATCGGCGAAAAACCCGGAGGCGTCGGCCATCTTTCAGCTTTACTCGCTTTTTGCTTCGCAGAGCGAACGGGATGAAATGGCGGCTGCGTTTCGCAAAGGCGGCACTGGCTACGGCGATTTCAAAAACCAGCTGTTCGCAAAGCTCCGGGAATATTTCGCGCCGATGCGCTCGCGTCGCGCCGAGATTCTCGCGCAACCAGATTATGTCGATGAGGTGCTCGCGCGCGGCGCTGAGCGTGCGAACGCAATTGCCGACCGCGTGATGTCCCGCGTGCGCATTGCGGTCGGATTGTAGTTGAGCCACGCCTGCGAGGGGTAATTGTCCACCATCGCGCGCCAGCGGCGCTCTACATCCCCGCCCCGGCCGCAGGAACCTGCGCGCGCAGGGACGGCTTCAAGAGCTTCCCCCATTTGGCATTGTAGGGGTGCACCTTATCGACTTGCCGACCGTTTCGTTCGACAGGATGGCCTTCGTTCGCCCATTCGAAGATCGAGCCCGACATGTTCTGCACGTTTTTGTAGCCCGCGTCCTGCAGCTTCTTTGCAAACGCTCCGGAGCGGTAGCCGACCGAGCAATATGTCACGATCGGTTTGTCGCGCAAAATCTTGATCGCCTCCGCGCTCGCGTCCGGATCCACCTGCTGCGCGCCATGGAGGTGGCTGACTTCGTATTCAGGCCTGGTGCGCACATCCAGCAAGACAGGTTGCGGACGTTTGGGATCGTTTAACCAATCAGCGACCTGCTTGGGATCAATTCGGGCAACGCTTGGGAAATCGTGGCGCACCTTCCAATTGACGAGCGTCCACTCGACTCCGTATCCATACGCCACGGCTGCGGTCGCAACTACGAGTAAGGCCGCCACGGCAGGGATCACACGCTTTCTTCGCATCGCCATACTATGACGCCAGTTTGCTCGCCGGCCTCACCGGCCGTTCCGGCACGCGCCCATCCGGCAGTTGCCATGGGCGTTGCGCGCGAAACGGCATCGCGAAAAGTTTCCCGACTGTCAGCTCCGCTTCATCGCGATAGGCGGCGACGCCGATGATGACGGCGTCCTGCGGAATGTCGCGCCGCAGCGTGCGATGCAATTTATCCCACCAGCAGAAGATCGTGCCCCAATTGGAATCGGTTTCGCGCTGCACGACGGAATGATGAATTCCGTGCATGCGCGGCGTAACGAGAACAAAGTGAAGAAATCGCTCGAGAGCGATCGGCAGCCGCCAATTCGAATGCTCGAAAAAGGTGAGCGTTTCGAAAATAATTTCGAACGCGACGAGAGCGTAGAAATCAATGCCGAAAGCCACGACGGCAGCCGCGCGGAATGGCACTGAAAGAATCACTTCGCCAAGGTGAAATCGAGTGGCCGTGCTCACGTCCATGTCGAGATCCGAATGGTGCACGTTATGGAAACGCCACAGAAGCGGCACGCGATGGAGAGCGATGTGCCACCAATAATAGGCGTAATCCATCACGAGCACGCCGAGACCGACGGCGAGCCAATGCGGCAATGGCAGCAGGCGCAACAACCCGACGTGGTGGTGCGCTGCCCAAATCGCCGTCATGAGCGGAATGGGCACCAGAGAGATCCGCGCCAAAGCGAAACCGGGCGCGGAGAACACAAGATTACGCGTCAGACGACGGAGCTTCGCGAGATGCTGCCGGCGCAAAGGAAATCTCCACTGCGCTAAAAAAAGGATGACGAAGACGAGCGCTAAAAATGGGCCCGTGAAATGATAAGTAGCGGCATTGTCTTGATCATGGTCCAGGCGCCCCGACGCTCCTCGGCGACATTTACGCCCGCTACCGCACCGCAGCGACCGCGACATTTCGCCGGCTTCGAATCGCCATGAATCCACCGATGATGAACACCACGCCGGACACGAGGAAAAGCAGATCGTAAACAGACTGACCCTGCGCCTCGTAAACATGATACAAGTTCAAAAGGTAATGATCGATAATGCCTTCAATCAGGTTGAACAATCCCCAGCCGAGAAAGAGCGCGCCGACAAAGACTTCCCGAGCCATGGCACATCAGCGCGACGTGTGGCTTTCCAAAACAAGGCCAATCCGATCGCCGTCATGGTCCACGTGAGAGCGTGAAACATTCCATCCCAGAACATGTTGATCTTGATATTCGGAATCGTGGTCTTCGGGAATTTCGCCGAGAGCATTCCGTGGAGCTGCAGGATTTGGTGAAAGAAAATCCCGTCGACGAAGCCGCCCATTTCAATTCCGAGACATGTGCCGGCGGTAATGAGAGGCGCGTGCGTGAAGGTGTCTTGCGGCATGACTATGAGTTTCGGTTCTTTAAGTTCCGTTTGGTTGTGGGAGACATTAACTTCGAAGCTGCGAAATGAACAAGCGCGCCGGAATGCCGGAAAGGGCAGGAGAACGGCGACCGCCGTGGGCCCGAAGTGGCCGT
>JBDTYN010000021.1:0-2564 GCA_040005675.1 Chthoniobacterales bacterium | reverse complement strand
TCGCCCACCACCACGACTATTCCGTGCGGGCTATGAAGGTGTGCGGCGACGAGGTGGGAGTTCTGACCGACGCCTTCAATCAGATGCTGGCCCAGATCCAAACCCAGGACACCGCCTTGCAAGGTGCGCAACGGGAATTGCACGAGCAAGTCGATGCGCTCCAACGCGAGATTAGCGAGCGGGAGCGTGCGGAAGCAGCGCATGCCCGTCTCACGGCGATTCTTGAAGCGACGCCGGACATCGTGATCAGCGCGGACCCGAATGGCAGGGCATTTTATCTGAATCACGCGGGCCACCAAGTCTTCGGTCTGGCTGAAGACAAAGACGTAAGGGAGCTGAAAACTCTCGATTTTCATCCTGAGTGGGCGCGCGAGATCATCTCACAGGAGGGATTACCGGCCGCCCTGGAAAACGGATCGTGGGCCGGAGAGACAGCGATTTTTAACAATGAGGGTCAGGAGGTTCACGTTTCCCAGGTTCTCATCGCGCACAAGAATGCGGAGGGCGGGCTGAAATACGTTTCGACTGTAATGCGCGATATGACCGAGCGGCGACATGCCGAGGAAGCGTTGCGTATTTCGCAGCAAAAGTTGCTCGAAACCTCTCGCTTCGCTGGTATGGCCGAGGTCGCCACAGGCGTCCTGCACAATGTCGGGAATGTTCTGAACAGCGTGAACGTCTCCGCCAGCCTGGTGGTGGAGAAGCTGCGCCGGTCGAAGGCGCCCAAGCTCGCCAAAGCCGCGGCGCTTCTAACTGAGCGCAACGGGGACCTCGCCGAATATCTCACGACAGACCCGAATGGACAGAAGTTGCCGGGTTACCTGGCCAAGCTCGGAGAATACTTTATCGCTGAGAACGCAGATCTGCTCCAGGAGGTCGATCAGCTCGGGCGCAACATTGAGCACATCAAGGAGGTCGTGGCGATGCAGCAAAGCTACGCCAAGGTCTCCGGCGTCTTCGAGAACCTGCCCGCACACCGCCTCGTCGAGGACGCGATTGCAATGAACATTGGCGCATTTGAGCGCCACGGTGTCGCCGTCGATCGGCAATTCTCACCCGTGCCGCCAGTCCGGGTGGACCGGCACAAGGTGTTGCAAATCCTAATCAATCTGCTGCGCAACGCGAAGTATGCGCTCGATGAGGTGAAACGAACCGACAAGCGGATTACGATCTCGATTTTCGCAGTGAACGAATCCAGTGTGCACATTGGTGTGGCCGACAACGGCATCGGCATCTCACCGGAAAATCTCACGCGCATTTTCGCGCACGGTTTTACGACGAGAAAAGAGGGCCACGGGTTTGGATTGCACAGCGGCGCATTAGCAGCGCGTGCGATGGGTGGCTCGCTGGCCGTAGCGAGTGCCGGCGGCGGCCAGGGCGCTACCTTCACCCTCGATCTGCCTGTCGCATCCCCTATCCCGAACACATGAGCACCACACCTTTAACGTTACAGCCGGAGAACCACCGTATCCTCATTATCGACGACAATCCGTCGATTCACGAAGATTTCCGAAAGATCCTCGGGCCAGCCGACGCCAAACTTGCTCAGGAGCTCGACGCTGATGAAGCTGCCCTCTTCGGCGAAACAGCCGATCGTTCACGCCAGTGGAGTTTTCAGATCGACTCCGCCTTTCAGGGCGAGGAAGGACTGGGGAAAGTGCGTAGCGGGGCCAGCAACGGTGTGCCCTACGCTGTTGCCTTCGTCGATGTGCGAATGCCGCCAGGTTGGGACGGAATCGAGACAATCTCGCGCATATGGAAGGAATTTCCCGATCTCCAGATCGTCATCTGCACGGCTTATTCCGACTACTCCTGGGACGAAATCGCCAACTCCGTCGGTAACTCAGACCAGATGCTCGTGCTCAAGAAGCCTTTCGACAACGTCGAGGTACTGCAGATGGCGCATGCTTTGTCTAAAAAATGGCAACTCACTCAGATAGCGCGCCGACAAATGGGGGAACTTGATGCGCTGGTGAACCAGCGAACGGCCGACCTGCGCGCGGCCAATACGCGCCTCACCGGCGAAGTGGCGGAGCGTACCGCGGCGGAAGAGGCGTTACGCCGATCTGAGGAGCGCTTTTCCAAAGCTTTTCACAGCAGTCCTATTCCCATGGCTATTCAGCGGCCCGACGGGAAGGTATGTCTCGACGCCAACGTCAGCTTCCTTGAGTTGCTCAACGCCGAACGCGAAGCGGTGCTCGCCGGCGAGACCACATTATGGGCGAACGACGCCACGGCGGTGGCAATCCGGGACGAACTCGCTGCTCGACATGTTGTTCGCAATCTGGCGGCTACCATTCGCACCGCTCGCGGCGAGACACGCGAAGTTCTTGTTGCCGCAGAGAACCTCGAACTCGGCAGCATTCCATATCACCTCCTCATCCTGCAGGACATCACCGACCGGACGCGGCTGGAGAACGACCTTCGCCAGGCGCAAAAGATGGAGGCGGTTGGTCAGCTCGCCGCTGGGGTTGCGCACGATTTCAACAACATCCTCACCGTCATCCTGGGCAATACCGCGATGCAGTTACGCAACCCGCTGCTCGATGAAAAGCTCAGCACTT
>JBDTYN010000020.1:0-11902 GCA_040005675.1 Chthoniobacterales bacterium | reverse complement strand
ATGCGCGTGACGAAATCGCTCGGCAGATCGAGGATTTCCTGCGGCGTGGCGCCATCGAGCCCTTTGCAAAGAATCGACGTCATTGCACGCGTCAGCGTTTGCACCTCCGGACCGAGAGTCATCCGTAGATGGGCTTTACCCTGCTCGTCGACCTGGAGATAAACCCCCACTTTATCGGCGCATTCTTCGTCTTTGCGAATGTCTTCCAGTTTGAACTGCTCGCCCGGGCGCGGCTCCTGCTTTTTTGCGGCCTCAGCATAGGAGACGAGGGTCTCGCGCCGTTCATCTTCAGGCAGAACGTCGAAAAGGCTGATGATATTTTGAAGCTTCGGCGGATAATTCATCACGATCTGCCCCTCCGCAACAGTCGTTCGAGGCAGCAGGCATGGATAACTGGCGCTGAATTAAAATAAAAACGCGTTTGCATCCTTTGACGGGAGAAACGTCGGTTCGCCGCCAAGCGAACGGTCCTCACCGCCGCCGTCGGCCGAACGAATAGCCGCGATGCGTGCGACCGCCGCCGATCGCGCGTTTACCGCCGCCCGAGACCGGCTCCGGTTCAAAGAGCGCGGTGTAAAGATACTGGAAGTTGTCGAGCTTCAGACGCGGAATTTTTTGACCGATGAAGCGCTCGATGGCGTGCAAGGAGGGAAGTTCCTCCCCGTTCATCAATGTAAATGCGTCGCCGACTTTCTGGGCGCGCCCAGTCCGGCCAATTCGATGCACGTAATCTTCGGGATGTTCCGGCACGTCGTAATTGATTACATGGCTGACGCCGGCGACGTCGATCCCGCGCGCCGCGATATCGGTCGCGACCATAATGTCGTATTTGCCGCTTTTGAACCCATCAAGCGCCTCGACCCGCTCACGTTGCGTTCGATTGGAATGCAAAACTGCGACTGAATGACGGCCGGCTTTGAGTTTCACCGCGATTTTGTCGGCGCCGTGTTTAGTGCGTGAAAAGATCAAGGCGCTGTCATAGTTCGTTCTCTCCAGGAGCGCCATGAGCAGATCGAATTTCTGCTGTGCTGCAACCGGGTAAACAGCGTGTGTGACGGTCTCAGCGGGCGATCGACGCGCGCCAATTTCAACCACCTCGGGATTCCGCAGAACCCACGCGGCCAGTCTCTCGATTTCCGGCGGGAGCGTTGCGGAAAAGAGGAGCGTCTGCCGGTCGGTCGAGATTTGCTCGACGATGCGGCGCACGTCTGGCAGAAAACCCATATCGAGCATCCGGTCGACTTCATCGAGCACGAGGACGTTTATCTTGCTGAGGTTCATCGTCCCTTGCTGCAGATGATCCAGCAGCCGTCCCGGAGTCGCGACGACGATGTCTGTTCCTTGCGCGGCTTCCTCCCGCTGCTTGCCGTAGCCGACCCCACCGTGCACGAGCGACGCCCGCAGATCGGTGAAGCGACCGTAGTCGCGAAAAGCGGTTTCAACCTGCGCGGCAAGCTCGCGTGTCGGCTCGAGCACGAGACAGCGAAAGGCGCCGTGCTCGGCGAGGTTCGTCAGGATCGGCAGCGCGAAAGCAGCAGTTTTACCAGTGCCGGTTTGCGCGGTGCCGATCAGATCTTTCCCGGACAGGACAATCGGAAACGCGCGGAGCTGAATCGGCGTCGGCTCGGTGAAGCCCATCGCCTGAGTGCCTTGCACTACTTCAGGCGAGAGACCGAAATCTTTGAATGACATCGCTGCAAGGTATCCCGGCCGCGTACTTTCGCAATCGCGCCTAACGACTAACTTTCTTCCCCGCCGATGTCTCCATCGAAAACGTTGCGCATTTTCGTGCTGGCCGATACCCACAATCATCTGCCTGAAAATGTGCAGACGCTCGCGACAGACGCGGACGAAATCTGGCACCTCGGCGACGTTTGCTCGCTCGCCATTTTCACCGCGCTGAAGCGTTTTGGCCCACCGATGTCGCTCGTGCGTGGCAACTGCGACAGCAATTTCGCCTGGCCCCTGACTTTGGACCTCACGCGGCAGGGCGTCCGCTTCCGCCTGGTGCACATCCCTCCAACGCGTCCGCCGGAGAACGTCGATGTGCTTTTGCACGGTCACACGCATGTGCCGTGCAACGAACTCCACGGCGGCGTGCGATTTTTGAATCCCGGCTGCGTGACGCGGCCAAATCGCGGAGCGCCAGCGAGCGCGGCGATCCTCGAAGTCGATCCAGAAGGAAGACTGGACTGGCAGTTGTTGCCGCTGCGCTAGCGGCGGACGAACTCGCGCCCCTTAGCTCCGCGCCAGAGCGATAGGTCGGGCGTGACTGGCTGTCTCAGCTGTGACCCGGTGCAAGCCCGCCGCTGGCACTGTGATTGGCTGGCTAACGAAATACCCGATCGAAACCACGGCGCTCAAAATGAAAAGGCCATAAGCGATCGTTTCGAAAAAGCCGCGATCTTGCACTTCGGATCGCATCAGGAGCGCGTAAGTTGAATCGCGAGACCCATCTAAGATGGTGCTTTGGCGATGACAGGAGGAAGAGTGATTCATAGGTTTTATTGGTTGGACATCAACTCCTATCGCAAGCACCATGCCAACATAGCTTGGGATAGTATTAACTCCTGGGTATCAAGGCGTTATCTTGGCAACCAGTCATAATAGGCAACGCGAAAAGTGCCGGCGATGGGATTCCGGCGTTCCGGTTTCGGGATTATCTCAGCTAACGAAACTGTTTCTCTGGCGCCACTAGCGCCGAGTCTTCTCCGCTCAGGAACGCCGATGGCTACTCCGGGGCGTCGTCGGTTTTCTTCGATTTCCGCTCAAGTTTCGCCTCGCCGCCAGCTGTCGGCTTTGCGGCCGCCTTGGCTTTCTTCCCCTTCTCCACGGGTGCAGGTTCTTCAACGACCTGCGGGGCGTCAACCCACTCGATGAACGCAACGGCCGCGGAGTCGCTCTTCCGCTGGCCAAGTTTCACGATGCGTGTGTAGCCGCCGCTGCGATTGGCAGAACGCGGCGCGATATCGTCAAACAATTTCTTAACCGCGTCCTTCTGGCGTAACACAGAGAGGGCGGTCCGCCGCGCATGCAGGGACCCTTTCTTGCCCAGCGTTACCATTTTCTCCGCCAACGGACGAACGGCTTTTGCCTTTGCCAGGGTCGTCTTGATCCGCTGATGCTCGATCAGACTACAGACCTGGTTCGCCAATAATGCTTTCCGATGCGCGGCGGTCAGGCCGAGCTTCAGCGTCTTTTTCTGGTGCCTCATCGTTCCTCTCCGCCGCCGCGACAGCTATTTTATTTCTCGACTGCCTCGGCCGAACCGTTCGCGCCGGCGCCGTCAACGCCCGGTGCCGGAATTTCAACCAGGCCTGGATCGAACTTCATCCCCAGACCCAGCTGCAATTGCTGAAGCTTGTCCTTGATTTCGTTAAGCGATTTCTTGCCGAAGTTTCGATACTTCAACATCTCGGCTTCGCTTTTCTGCGCAAGCTGGCCCACAGTTGTGATGTTCGCGTTGTTCAGGCAATTCGCCGCGCGCACGCTGAGCTCGATCTCGTTCACGCTCATGTTGAGGAGCTTCTTCAGCTTCAGGTTCTCCTCGCTCACGCCCGCTGGTGTTTCATCGAACTCGATTACGTCCTCATTGAAGTTCACGAACACGTCGAGGTGATGGCGCAGGATCGCGGAGGCCTGGAGCAAGGCGTCATCCGGAGTAATTCGTCCGTCGGTCCAAACTTCAAGGATGAGCTTGTCGTAGTCGGTCCGCTGGCCGACACGGGTGTTCTCGACCGCGTATTTGACTCGCGTGACCGGCGAAAAGATCGAATCGATTGCGATCAGGCCAAGCGCCTGGTCAGCGCGTTTGTTTTCGTCGCCGGTGGCGAAACCACGGCCCACGCGCACTTCGAATTCGGCGTCGAACTTGTGTTTCTTATCGAGCGTGCAGATCACCTGGTCAGGGTTCAACACCTCAAATCCCTGGATGAGATGGATATCGCTGGCGGTGACTTCGCCCTCTTTGTTCACCGATAACGAGAGCTTCCGCGGCTCGTGCTCGGCCGCCTTGAATTTGATCCGCTTCAGGTTCAGAACAATGTCGGTCACGTCCTCCACCACATGCGGGAGCGTGGCGAACTCGTGCTGTGCGCCGGTGATTTTTACCGCCGTGATGGCCGCACCTTCCAGCGATGATAACAGGACGCGGCGAAGTGAATTTCCCACCGTGTGGCCGTAGCCGGCCTCGAAGGGTTCAGCGACGAACTTCGCGTAGGTTTCCGTGGCCGAGCTCTCCTCTTTTGTGAGAGTCTTCGGCATTTCAAAACGACCGTATCGGACTGGCATAAGCTGAATTCGGATTTCGAATGCGGATCGCGGAATGCTTTGTCTCCTATCCGCTTCTACTGTCCGGTATCTCCTCAAGCGCCGGGTTACCCCTGACGAGTGCGGTTTCGCGTCTGGAAAGACGGAATCCCAGGGACCAACGGCGCAACTTCAAAAACTCGCTGCGGGACGTGGAATGAACACCGGCGACGCAGCTTTGCAAGTGCGATTTCCGCGTAGGTAGGGGCTATCCAACATCGGTAGGCCCAATCCGGTAGGGCGAGACTCTGTCGAGCCTCTACCACGCGCATCAAGCTCGACAGAGTCTCGATCTACCATTGGTGTGCGATCAGCTCTCGATGATTTCGTCCGGCAGTTCGTTCGCGTTCGCTGACGTTCTCGGGAAATGGCGTGTGAGCAGATCGCCTGCTTCGCGAATCGCTTCCACCAGCGCTTCGGTGAAGTTCTCGTTCGCGAAATGGTTGCGCATTGCTGCCACGAGTCGCTGCCAGAATTCGGGGCCGCATTTGGCATGGACGCCTTCGTCTCCCACGACGGCAAACTTCCGGGCGCGCGGCACGACAAAGATTAAGATTCCATTTCGTTCTTTCGTCTTCTCCATCCCGAGTTGCGCGAACTTCTTCTGCGCGATTTCAAGCGGGTCGGACTCCATCTTGCCGCGCTGAACGAAGACGCGGATCTGGCCGGAACTTCCTTTCTCCGCTGAACGAATCGCCCGCACGATCTCGTCGTCGTCGAGGCGACTTAAAAATTCCTTTGTTCGCATTGCATCACCAGCCGCCGCTCGCGCCTCCGCCGCCGAAGCTCCCACCCCCGCCCCCAGTAAATCCGCTGAAACCGCCACCTGACGATCCACCTGACCAACCTCCTCCACCGCCTCCCCACCCACCGATGAAAGGACCCCCAAAACTTGAGTATCCGTAGCCACCGCGCCGTCTCGAGGCCCGCATCGCCATCAGCAGAATGATCAGAATGATCAGGAAAAGGAGCAGGCCGCCACCGGAATTTTGCTTGCTACCCTCCCGGACGGTTTTGCCGCTACCGGTATATTCGCCACGAATCGCCTTAATGATGGCATCGATGCCGGCCGCAAATCCCTCTTCGTAATTGCCACCTCTGAAACGCGGTCGCAGGATATTAGTTATAATATCGAAGCAAGTCGCGTCAGGAAGCGCGCCCTCCAAGCCGTAGTTCACTTGGATAGTCATCTTGTGATCATCAACGAACACGGCGAGAACAGCACCGTTACGTTTGTCCTTTTGCCCTACGCCCCAAGTGTCGACGAAGCGCCGCACGTAGTCATCAATCGACGAATTGCTCTGCATCTTACGGAACACCACCACGAGCACTTGGTTCGACGTCTCACGCTCAAACTGCGCGAGCCGCTCGTTGAAACGCAGTGCTGCGTCCCGTGAAACGACGCCGGCGTAGTCGTTGAAGTATCCCGCAGGTTTTGGCGGGATGACTTCCGCCCCTAGCGTAGCGTCAAACGAAACAGCAACCAGTACTGCGGTGAGAACCCCGGCGCGGTTCGCTGTCATCCCGAACAGAAATGGGAGCTTGCGCTGAGCGAAGCGCAGCGAAGTCGAACGCGTACTTCTCACAGGGTGATGGTGCGCTCGCCCCGACGAATGTTCCAAGCTGCGAGTGTGAGGTCCTTCGCGCTCGCTCAGGATGACAGCCGTAGAAATTGCCTCTTAAGGGGTCGCCGCGGCGGTGGGCGCCGGAGTGATCGCGGGCGCAGCCGCCGGCGCCGGACTGCCGAAATTAAAGTTCACGGTCGGTGCACGCTCCGCGCCCGGTTGCGCATTGAAGAACGGGCGTGCCTGGAACCCGAACATTTTGTTCAGCATGTTGGTTGGAAACCGCTGGAGCGCGGTGTTGTAGTCCTGTACCGCCGCATTGAAGTTACTCCGCTCGACCGAAATCCGATTCTCCGTTCCCTCGAGTTGCGCCTGCAGATTTTGGAAACCTTCCGTGGCGCGCAACTGCGGGTAATTCTCGCTCACCACCAACAAGCGCGAGAGTGCGTTGCTAAGCTGACCCTGGGCCTGCTGAAATTGTTCCAGTTGCGCGGCGTTTGTGGGAGCTTTGTTTGGATCGAGCTGAACGCGGCCCACGCTTGCCCGGGCGTTTGTTACCTCGGTCAGAGTCGACTTTTCGAAATTCGCTGCGCCTGAAACCGTATTGACCAGATTGGGAATCAGATCAGCCCGGCGCTGGTAAACTGACTGCACATCGGCCCACTTTTTGTTCACGTTTTGCTCCAGAGTGACCAGACGATTGTAACTGCCGCAACCGGTCAGCCCGAAAAGAAGTAATAAGGCGAGCAAGGATCCGCCGAATCTGAGAGCGAGTGTTTTCATGGTGTTCAAGCGCGACGGCTGCGCGGCTGCGGAATGGTTAAGTCAATGAGCGGCCAAGTCAATGCCCGCCCGCGTCGGGAGCGACCTTCTCCGCGAGGACCGGCGAAGCGTCCGTCGGCGCGGGTGTCGTGGGATCTGTTCGATTCTCCGGCGCAGCAGAAGGAAGATGCCGGTGGCGCAGTTCGTCGGCGTTTGGCAGCTCGTCGAGGTTACGGAGCCCGAAATGCTCGAGGAAAAACTGCGTCGTCTCATAGAGTAACGGCCGACCAGGGACGTCGGATCGGCCGGCGATCTTTACGAGGCCGCGTTCCATCAGGGTTTGCAACACGCTCTCGATCGCTACACCGCGGACCGCTTCGATGTCGGCCCGAGTGATCGGCTGCCGATAAGCGACGATCGCGAGCGTTTCCAAGGCGGGAGGCGTAAGTCGGGCTACTTTCGGTTGCGGAAAAAGCTGCCGGACCCAGCGCGCGTAACGCGGGTCACTCGCGAATTGCCAGCCTTCCGCCTTCTCGACCAGTTGAAACGCGCGGCCCTGCTCGATTAGATCGATCTTCAAGGCCTCGAGCGCCGCGGCAATTTCGGCTTCGGTCGAGCGTGCGAACTCGTTAGGCACGAGCTCGTCTTCGCCGCCGGCACCTTTGACCGCGGTCAGAATTTCGCGCGTCGAAAGCGGCTTTTGCGCGCTGAAAAGCAACGCTTCGATTACTTTGACCAGTGTCATAATCTGCGCTGTGAAAAGCATGTCATCCGGAGCCGCGCAGACGGCGAGGGACCTCTCAAAAGCACTCCGCGCTTACCGCAAGACCAAAGAGCAGCAACGAAGCTCCGGTTCCATGGCTGTCGCTCCACGATGCAACAGGCGCCGCCTGAATGGGCGAGGTCCTTCACTTCGCTCAGGATGACAGGGCGCGAGAACATCAGTGTCATCAATTCACGCCAATCGCGCTCTCAATTGCCTTTGCGATTTCGTTCGCCTGACGATCGATTTGATCGACCTCGCGACCTTCCACCAAGAGACGGATTTTAGGCTCCGTTCCGGAGTAACGCAGCAGCACACGGCCCTTTCCGGCAAGTTCCCGTTCGGTTTCGTCCACCAACTTCATCACGTCCGGCAGTTGTTCGAAAGGCGTCTTCTGTTTTACGCGCAGGTTGCGCTGCGCCTGCGGGTATTTCGTCAGGCAGCGCTTCAGTTCGCTGAGCGGTTTGCTGCTCGCTTTCATGATGCGCAGGATTTGCAGCGCGCTGATGATTCCATCGCCCGTCGTGGTGAAATCGCGAAAGATCATGTGGCCGCTCTGTTCGCCGCCCAGGTTCAGGTCGCGTTGCACCATCTCTTCGAGAACGTAACGATCGCCCACTTTCGCGCGCACAACTTTTCCACCCAGCGCGCCGAGCGCTTCATCGAGACCGAAATTACTCATGACCGTAGCCACGAGCGTGTTTTCGCGCAGCTGCTTGGAACGCAAAAGGTCCACCCCCGCAATCGCCAGAATTTCATCACCGTCGACGATCTCGCCGTGCTCATCGCAAAGCAGCACCCGATCCGCATCGCCGTCATGGCTGATCCCGACATCGGCGCCGCTCTCCCGCACGATTCGCTGGATTTCGCGCGGATGCATGCTCCCACAATCCGCGTTGATATTGGTGCCGTTCGGCTCCGCGTGCGCCACGGTCAGGGTCGCTCCCAGTTCGCGCAAAATGCAGGGCGTGGATTTGTAAGCCGCGCCATTGGCCACATCGACCGCGATGCGCATTTTCTCCAGCGACAACCCTCTCGGAAAACTTGCTTTGGCGAATTCGACATAGCGGCCGAGCGCATCATCGATGCGAGTCGCGCGTCCGATGTTTTTGGCAGTTGGTCTGATGGCGTCGATCTCCCCGCTAAAGACAAGCTGCTCGATCTGTTGCTCGATTTGATCGTCGAGTTTGTAGCCATCGTGCCGAAAGAATTTGATGCCGTTGTCTTCGTAGGCGTTGTGCGAAGCCGAAAGCACGATGCCAGCATCGGCGCGCAACGAGCGCGTAATGTAAGCTACGCCCGGCGTGGGCAGTGGCCCGATCACAAGCACGTCCACCCCAAGTGAAGTGATGCCGGCGACGAAGGCGTTCTCCAGCATATAACCCGAGAGGCGGGTGTCTTTGCCGAGCACAATTTTCGGTCGTGTGCCTGGCGGGTGGGCGCGCGGATTTAATTTGGTGAAGACGTGCGCCGCGGCGCGGCCGAGCTTCAACGCCGTCTCCGCCGTGACTGGCTCGACGTTGGCGACGCCGCGCACGCCGTCGGTCCCGAAGATTCTTTTAGCGCCTACCACTGTCGAAGATTGAACCGCCCGGCGCGCGATTCGTAAACCGTATTCTTTCGCGCTGTCATCCTGAGCCGCGACAGACGGCGAAGGACCTCACAAAGGGCCGTGCTCCTGCCGCAATTCGAGCCGTCTGGCGACAACGCCGGGGCTGCATTGCTGCCGTTCCACTCGCCGAAAGCGGCACATGAATTGGCTAGGTCCTTCGCCGTCTGTCGCGGCTCAGGATGACAACGGCGGGGGGCATGCCTCGCTGCACTTAACTTCGCCGCATACCGCGGAACGTGACCTTTATTGGTCACAGAGGAGCTACGACTCCGCGCCCGTCGCCGCACCCATTTCATTAATTTTGCGGTGCAAAGTGCGACGGCTAATCCCCAGCTTCTTCGCCGAGGCAGTGATGTTGCCGTTGGTGCTCGCGAGCGCCTGCATAATGAGGCGTTTTTCAGTTTGGTGAATGTCGAGCGCGCTGCTCCTGCCGCCGTACGCTTTGGCTGCGGTGACACCGGCTGGCAGCGCCACTCCGGTCGCCTGCCGGACATTCATCGGCAGGTCGCGCAGAGTGACTTTTGGCCCGTTCGCCATCACGACCCCGTGTTCCATCGCCGTCCGCAGCTCGCGCACATTGCCCGGCCAATCATAAGTCAGGAGCGTATTCATCGTCTCCGCGGGCAGCTCGAGTAGCGGCTTTTCATTTTTCTGGCAAAAGTGACGTAGGAAACTATGCGCCAGGAGCGGGATGTCTTCCTTCCGTTCGCGCAGCGGCGGCATCGTGATGTGGACGACATTGAGACGGAAATAGAGGTCTTCGCGAAACGTTCCCTCTTGCACGAGCTTTTGCAGATCCCGATTCGTGGCCGCGACCAGGCGCACGTCTGCGCGCAACGTCTGGTTGCCGCCCACCCGCTCGAAAGCGCGTTCTTCGCTGATCACGCGCAGCAGTTTTACCTGCGTGCTCTGATCGATCTCTCCGATTTCATCGAGAAAAATCGTGCCGCCGTCCGCCTGCTCAAATCGACCGATGCGTCGTTCCTGCGCACCGGTGAACGCGCCGCGCTCGTGACCGAAGAGTTCGCTTTCGAGCAATTGCGGTGACAGCGCCGCGCAATGCACGGTAACAAATTTCGCCTTGTTCCGCCGGCTTAGATTGTGAATGGCATGCGCGGCCAGCTCCTTGCCCGTCCCGCTCTCCCCGTCGAGTAATATGTTCGCGGACGAAGGCGCCACCTGCCGGATCGTATCGAGCACCTCGCGCAAGGTCGGCGATTCGCCGATGATGTTTTCGAGTCCGAAACGCTCGTCCACCTGCTGCCGCAGCGTCCGGTTCTCCTGCTCGATCCGTCGGCTGCCGAGCGCGCGTGCGATCAGCATTTCCACCTTATCGAGATTGAGCGGTTTTGTGACGAAATCGTAGGCGCCGCGCTTCATTGCCTCGACCGCGGTGTCGACGGACCCATAGGCCGTCATCATGATGCAGATCGGTGGCCGAGGAAGCTTCAGCGCCCGCTCGATCAATGTCATCCCGTCCTCTCCCGCCAGTCGCAGATCCGTGAGGAGCACATCGGTCGGGTCGCGCTCGAGGACGTTCATCGCGCCCGCGATATCGGCGGCGACGTAGACGTCGTATTCGTCTTCGAGCAGACGCCGCAAGCCGTCACGCGTGTGCTTTTCGTCATCGACGATGAGGATGGTTGCTTGCATGGTGGAGAGCTCGAACACGGCCGGAGCCGATTGAGCAATTCTGACTCAATCGTCCCATGTCTCAATCGAGAACACCGTTCTCTCTCATCTATTTCGTTCCCGGCGGTACAGCGGCAACGAGTGCGCTGAGCGATAACCGCAAAAGCTGGTCAGCCAGTCTGAGGCTGTTTACGTTCAGCGGATCATGGCTGAAGTAACAATCGATATTATTAAGAACGGGCCGCTCATTGTGAAAGGACCAGTGGAGTTAAAGGACAGCGACGGAAAGACCTATCCAGCCGAAAAACGCATGGCCCTCTGCCGCTGCGGCGCGTCGACCACAAAACCGTTCTGCGACGGCACGCATTCGAAGATCGGCTTTCAGGCCGCCGAGCGTGCCGTGCCGGAATCGGCCGAGACCTAATCGGGGAGAAAACGGCCTCGGAGGCGGGTGCCAACAACGTGCGAATAACGTTGTGGACAACATGCGAATAATTATGGCAAATTCGCAATCCGCTCATGAGCTCGCCAGTCGTGATCGATATCAAGCCGCACCGCTACGGTTGGGCGTGCGCCCTTCCAACGGCTGACGAACACGTCTTTGTCCTCAAACCGCACGCCATCCGGTTCGCGCAGCGACAATGCATCGCGCAGGCTGCCGAGATCGTGGTTCGTAATCGGCATGGAGTAATCGAGCGCACCTTACATGTTGATCCGCAGGAGCCGAATGGCCCCAACTAGCTGCGCGCCGTGCTCCGCGACTAATTTCGTTACCAGCCGCCGCCCCACAAGGTGAGCGGCGCGAACTCGACGCTGTTGCCAGCGGGATCACGAATATAAATCGAGCGACCGCGCTGTTCCCAGTCGATCTCCGCTTCTATCGGGATTCCTGCGGCGACGAGACGGGATTTCCATTCTCCCAATTCCGCGGCAGTGGCCGCGAACGCAAGATGACCGGCGCCTGCTCTGCCGTGCGACGGCACTTCGCGCCCGGACGGTGAGCTCAGTTCCGGATTGAAAATTAGAAGAACGCCGCCCGCACACCTGAACGAAACTACCAGGTCGCTGCCGGTAATCACCTCCAAGCCAAGCACGTCCCGGTAGAACCGCTTCGCCGCCGCCAAATTATCGGCGTAAAGAACCGATTCGAAGATGCGCGGTGGCAATGTCATCTGATCTCTGCTTTGTCATCCGCCGTATATCCAAGATTGGCTATGAACTCTACCTTTTGTCCGCAGATTTCGCAGCTGACACAGATTT
>JBDTYN010000019.1:0-20348 GCA_040005675.1 Chthoniobacterales bacterium | reverse complement strand
GCCGCCGCTGAATGAGGGCACGATGCTTTACATGCCGACAGCCGTGCCCGGGATGTCAATTACCGAAGCGACAAAGATCCTGCAAATCCAGGACCGAATGCTGAAAAGAATTCCCGAGATCGGAACGGTGTTCGGCAAAGCTGGACAAGCGGAGTCCCCGACAGATCCGGCGCCCCTTTCCATGTTCGAAACGGTGTTAACAATGAAACCCCCGGGCCAATGGCGACCCGGGATGACCTGGGACAAGCTGACGGCCGAGATGAACGCCAACATCAAGACGCCGGGGATGGCGAACATCTTCTGGATGCCGATTCAAACCCGCACCGAAATGTTAACTACCGGTTTCCGAAGCAAATTGGGAATCAAAGTCTTCGGGCCTGATCTCGGCAAGATTCAGGAGATCGGTCTCCAGATCGAAAAGGCCCTGAGCAATTTTCCTGACACGCGCAGCGTCTATGCAGAGCGTACGATGGGCGGCTATTTCCTCGACGTCAATGTCCAGCGCGAAACGGCTGCACGATACGGGCTGACCGTTGGCGATGTGAACAACGTGATCGAAAGCGCGATCGGCGGCAAGACCATTAGCACCACCGTGGAAGGTCGTGAGCGCTATCCAATCAGCGTCCGATACGCGCGCGATTTTCGTGACGACCTCGACGCACTCAAGCGGGTGCTGGTTGCGACGCCAACAGGCGCGCAGGTGCCGATTTCGATGCTGGCCGACATCAACTACAAGACGGGTCCGCCCTCCATCCGGGACGAGAACGGACAGCTCGTCGGATTTGTCTTCGTGGACATCACGACGACCGACCTGGCAGGCTACGTCCATCGCGCCTCCGAACAGCTAAACAAAACAATCCAGTATCCTCCCGGCTACTACATGCAGTGGGCGGGCCAGTTCGAGTATCTCCAGGCCGCGATGAAGAAGCTCCAGGTCGTGATCCCGCTTACGCTGCTGATCATCTTTGTGTTGATCTATTTTAACACGAAATCGGTGACCAAGACATGCATCGTGTTGTTGGCAGTGCCATTCTCGTTAGTCGGCGCATTCTGGCTGATTTATCTGCTCGGCTACAACATGAGTGTCGCGGTGTGGGTCGGCATTATCGCGCTAGCGGGACTCGATGCGGAGACAGGTGTCATTATGCTTTTGTATCTCGATCATGCCTGGGAAAAATTCAGAGCGGAAGGCCGGATGAACAATTCCAAAGACCTGCACGACGCGGTCATCGAAGGCGCGGTCCAGCGAATCCGGCCAAAGATCATGACCGTCTGCGCGATTCTCTTCGGCCTGCTCCCAATCATGTGGTCGCCCGCCACTGAGGCTGGCGCCGACGTCATGAAACGAATCGCGGCGCCCATGATCGGCGGCATTATTACATCCGCGATCATGGAGTTGCTGATTTATCCGGTAATCTACGTCCTGTGGAGAATGCGATCTCTGAAGGACGAAACGGGTTTCAGGTCATTTGCATCGCTGCACCACACATTTTCATTAGGGGCCTGAAGTCCGCGCCTCGACTGTCGAGACGCTCGCCGACGCCCTGCAGAGCCTGAACGACGGAGACATTGAGCAAAGATCCGCGTGAGCGATCTTGGAGCAGCGCTCGGCAGCGTGCCGCGACGTTGCGAAGAGCTTCTGGCGGGTCCCGAGTTTCCGTTTTCATTACTTTAGCTGTCATCGCATAGTCCCACGATGATAGTACCGCCCGACAACGATGCCGCCGACGCGCTGCTGCGCACCTATGCGGAGAGCGGCGGAATTAATTACATCGATGCTGCCGCGATGCTTCCTTCGCGACCCGCGATTGAGTCGGCCTGCGTGGATTTGATGAGCCTGATGTTCCCCGGCTTCCACGGCGCGGCCCTGGTGCGTTCGGACGATCTGCCGGACGTGACGCGGAGCCGGATCAAGAGCTTGCACGCCCGGATGAAACCTGAAATTTGCAAAAGTTTCGGACAACTTCCCAGCATCGAAGCGGCTGAGGCACAAGCGGAAGAAATCCTCTCCTGGTTTATGTCTGAGCTGGGGCCTCTGCGGAAGATGCTGTGGACCGATATCGACGCCGCCTACGAAGGGGATCCTGCCGCGCGAAGTTACGAGGAAGTCATTGTCGCCTACCCGGCGGTAGAGGCGATCGCGATTCAACGGATGGCGCACCTGCTTTACACTCGAAACGTCCCGTTGATTCCGCGCCTGATGACAGAATGGGCCCACACGCGCACGGGCATCGATATTCATCCGGGAGCTAAGATCGGTTCGCATTTTTTTATCGACCACGGCACCGGTGTTGTAATCGGTGAGACGTGCGAAATTGGCTCGCACGTGAAGTTATATCACGGCGTGACCCTCGGAGCGCGCAGCTTTCAGCGAGATGAGCACGGGAAAATCCGCAAAGGCGGCAAGCGACATCCGAATGTGGAAGACCACGTCACCATTTATCCCAATTCGACCGTGCTCGGTGGTGAAACGGTGATCGGCGCGCGCAGCACGATTGGCGGAAACGTCTTTCTTGTGCAAAGCGTGCCGCCGGATTCACTCGTTTACTACGAAGAGAAGCAGCTCCAAATCGTGCACAAGAAATTGGACCGGACCGGAGATTCGAGCATCGGAGTGCTGGGCGTGTGATTTACCTCGATTGCAACGCGACGACGCCACTCTGCCACGCCGCCCGAGAGGCAATGCGGCCATATCTCGAAAAGCATTTCGGAAATCCCTCCAGCGTGCACGCGGCTGGACGCGAAGCGCGCGCGGGCGTCGACAACGCGCGTGATCAACTCGCGGCGCTGCTCGGCGCCAGGTCAGGCGAATTGATTTTCACAAGCAGTGGGACGGAGGCGAACAATCTCGCGGTTCTGGGTCTGGCGCGCGCGCACCGCGGAAAGGGCCGGCACCTGATTTGCGCGAGCACTGAGCATCACGCGGTGTTACATGCTTTCGAGCGGCTACAGAAGCACGATGGCTTCGAGGTTACTTTCCTGCAGGTCGACCGGAGCGGACGGATCGATCCCAATGAATTAAGGGACGCGATCCAAAGCGATACGGTCCTGGTTTCCGTCATGGCGGCTAACAATGAAACCGGCGTCTTGCAGCCCATGGCTGAGATCTCGGAATGCTGTGCCGAGCGGGGCGTTTCTCTCCACAGCGACATGGTGCAATCGTTCGGCAAAGTTCCGACTGATCTTTCCTGTGACGGCATCGCGGCGGCGAGCTTTGCCGCGCATAAGTTTGGCGGACCGAAAGGCGCGGGCCTGTTGTTCCTGCGTGCCGGAATTCCAATCGAATCCATTCAATTCGGCGGCGCGCACGAAAACCAGCGTCGGCCAGGAACCGAGAACGTCGCTGCAATTGCAGGCATGGCCGCGGCCGCCGCGTGGACGAGCGAAAACATGGGGACCGAACAGGAACGGCAGCGATCGCTCCGCGATCTCCTCTGGACGCGGGTTGCGACCGTGTGTCCGGCTGTCACGCAAAACGGCAATACGGCTCATCGGCTCGCCAATACACTCAACGTCAGCTTCCCCGGAATTGGCTCCGAAACGATGCTGATGGTGCTCGACGTGGAAGGTGTCTGCGCCTCCAGTGGCTCGGCTTGCATGGTCGGCTCGGTGGTCGCTTCGCACGTTCTCCTCGCGATGGGGTTGCCGACTGAGCGCGCCAACTCCGCGATTCGTTTTTCTCTCGGAAAGCAAACGACAGCGGAGGAAATTGAGTCTGCCGGCGTGGTCGTCGAACGGGTGCTCGATCGGCTGGCAGCCACCCAGCGGTCGGGCCGACACGCGCATGCCCTTGGTTGAACAACTGGAACTTTGCTTCCGTAACCTCTCGGTCACGTCACTTTCCGGTCGTGACGCGCAGCTCGAAGCACAGGCCTCGGAGCTTCTGCGCTTATCCGGAGCAGGCGCAATCGCTGGTCGCGTCCAAGTTGAATGGAGTCCGCGTCTGCGCAGCGCGGCTGGCCGCGCACAGTTTCACAATTTTCTCATTACGCTCAACCCGCGCTTGCATGAACACGGCCTCGGCGAGGTCGACCGCACGTTTCGGCATGAGCTCGCGCATCTGCTCGCCTATTTCCGGGCGGGTCGACGTCGGATTTCACCTCATGGCTCCGAGTGGCGCGCCGCGTGCCGCGACCTGGCCATCCCGGGCGAATCCCGCTGTCATGCGCTACCCCTTCCCACCGTGCGACGTCGGCCTCGTTATCTCTACCGGTGCCCGGAGTGCCGGCGCGATTTCCCGCGCGTACGTCGGATCCAGCGCGCGGTCGCCTGCCTCGCCTGTTGCCGAAAGTTCACCCGCGGGCGCTTCGACCGCCGCTTCGGATTGCGCCTTGTAGCGGGGGAAAGTCGCGCGTAACGAGGTCGGCTACGGCGCGCGGCCGATGGAAGGGGGAGTTACTTACAGCTCGTCGCGCGATTCGCCTTTCACAGGCTTCTGGCCGCGGAGTTTCGCCTGGATGAAGAGGTCGATCTCGCCATCCATCACGCCCTGCACATTGCTCGTTTCCGCTCCGGTGCGATGATCCTTCACCATCTGGTAAGGCTGGAAAACGTAGGAGCGAATCTGGCTGCCCCAGGCGACGTCACCTTTCTCCCCGTACTGGCGGTCGATTTCCGCGCGCTTCTTATCCTGCTCAATTTCGTAGAGCTTCGCTTTTAACATTTTCAGCGCCAGCTCGCGGTTTCTTCCCTGGCTACGCTCAGCCTGACACGCCACCACGATGCCGCTCGGTTTGTGCACAATCCGCACGGCCGTTTCCACCTTGTTCACGTTCTGACCGCCCTTCCCACCGGCGCGGAAGGTATCGACTTCTATGTCAGCCGGATTGATTTCGATGGGCGCCGAGTCTGCGATTTCCGGAACAACATCCACGCTCGCGAACGAAGTGTGCCGACGTTTATTCGCGTCAAATGGCGAGATGCGAACCAGACGGTGGACGCCGCGCTCAGCGTTCAAATAGCCATAGCTGTATTCGCCACTAACGAGCAAGGTAGCGGATTTAATCCCCACTTCTTCGCCGACCTGAATGTCGATCGTCTGCGACTTGAAACCGTTGCGCTCGATCCATCTTTGATACATCCGCAGGAGCATGTCCGCCCAGTCGCACGACTCCGTTCCGCCGGCGCCGGAGTGAATGGTGAGGAACGCGTTCGCACGGTCGTTTGCGCCGGAAAGAAATTGACGCAGCTCAAATTCTTCCAGCTTGCGCACCATCCGCCCGTACTCGGCGGCCAATTCGCTCTCCGCCTGCTGGCGCTGCGCCGGATCACTTTCTTCCGCCGCTAATGCTCGCAACGCTTCAAAATCTTCCGCTTCCCGTTCAAGTTCGCGAAAGGGGTTAAGGAGCGAGCGAAGGCGCGAGACCTCCTCGACATCAACTTGCGCACGCTCGCGCTCGTTCCAGAAATCGGGCGCGGCCATGCGCGCTTCCAGTTTGACTGATTGCTCCTCCAGCGTCGGGACGTCAAAGAAACCTCCGCAGCTCGCGTACGCGCGCCTGGAGAGCTTCCGGATCTACCGTCTCGAGTTCTGTAGCCATGGCCAAGCGTAGCGCGCTCGAGTCGCGCCGCCAAGCACGAGAAGGAGCTCGATTCGGTCCAAAGATCGGATTTCAGCGGCTCTGCGCTACCTTCGCATTGGGGGGCTGGGCGAAAATCGCTTCCAGATCCGCAACCACCTTTGCCGGACCGACGTACTGTTGCCCATTGTAGCTGCTCGAAAGCATTCTACCGCTTGCGTCGATCGCTATCAGAGAAGGAATGCCGTCGCCTCCCAGCTTTTTTAACTCCGCCTTGCTCTCGAGCTTTGCGAACTCGACAGCCGGCCAGGGCATCTGCGCTTCGCGCATGTAGGTTTCCATCGCGAAGAGCGAACGATCGCTGCTCACAAATACGATCTCGAACTCGGGGTGCTGAGAAGCTACTCGATTGTACCACTCGACAAGCTGCGGCGTGAACTTGCGGCATGGTACGCACCAGTGCGCGGAGAAGTAGAGCGCGATAAATTTCTTCTTTGGCATTCCTTCGTCGTCGAAGTGCGCAATGCTGCCGTTCTTCCAGGAGACGAGATCACCTTTCAAGGCCGCTGCGACTGGATGTGCGCTCGGCGCAGAGATCGGCGCCCCAGCCCGAGCTTTGGCGATCTGATTTTGATAAAGCGTGTTTATTTTCTGCGCCTCCGCAGCCTGCGCCGCGCGGCGCTCTGTCTGTGCGGCAACCTCTGCTTGGGCGGCGCTAGCGTCGCTGGCAGATACGTCGAATGCGCCGCTTTTCAGTGAGTCGAGCAACGGCCTCGTCGCTCCCGCTTGCAGCAGCACCGTTTCATCGGCAGCGCTTAACGCCGGAACGAAATGTCGGGCCGACAGTTCCCGCTGCACCGACTCCGCGCTGTAACCCGTACGCAACATCAGGCCGATATCTTTCGCGGAAAGCGGCGTCAGCCGGCCGACCGCAATACAGATCGCGCTCCCCAGAAACAAGAACGCGATCAGAAATGTGCGCACGCTGCATTAGCAGCAGAACATGCGCCAGCGATGGCGACTCAAGAATGATGAATCGTCGAATCAGACGGCAAAAAAGCGTCGGCCCGTGATTCAGAATTCGACGAGCTGGTGCGGGGCAGCGATTCGTCGCTGAATGTGGCACAGAGCCGGCCTATGGTTCGGTTTGGATTGTTTGCCGGTGTGCACATTTATTTCGCCAGCAAGGGAACTGTTAGTAAACATGCGTGAGCTGCATGTCGCCGGCATTCGTTCGGGTTGGCGACTGGATCGTTTTCTGGCAGCGGAAGTGACGGAATTGTCACGGTCACGCGTGCAGAATCTGATCCGCCAGGGTCACGTCCTCCTCAACGGCAAGCAGCCACGCAATCGTGAAACTTTGCGAAGTGGCGACGTAATCGTCGTGAGCGTGCCGAGCATCGAAAAACTCGAAACAGCGCCCGAGGAAATTCCGCTGCACATTTTATATGAAGACGAAGATCTCGTGGTGTTGAACAAGCCAGCCGGACTCGTCGTTCATCCGGGCGCGGGGCATCAAACCCACACGTTGGTCAACGCACTCTTGCACCATTGCACAAGGCTTTCCGGCATAGGGGGGAAGGAGCGGCCGGGCATCGTTCATCGGCTTGATAAGGAGACGAGCGGTTGCCTGGTGGTGGCAAAAAACGACGTCACGCACCGCGGTCTCTCCGAGCAGTTCGCCGCGCGGACGGTCGAAAAAGTGTATCTGGCGCTGGTCGCCGGAGTGCCACGGAAGAAAGCGGGGGTAATCGATGCGCCGATTGGACGACATCCCATTCATCGGCAGCGGATGCAGGTTTCTGACAGCGGAGGGCGCGCAGCCAGGACGGAGTATCGCGTTTTGCGTTCGGCTGACCGGCTCAGCCTTGTCGAGTGCACACTGCACAGCGGCCGCACGCACCAGATCCGGGTGCACTTTCATCATCTCGGGCATCCGGTCCTTGGCGATAAACTCTACGCACCGAAAAATGCGCAGAGGTATCCGCGACAGATGCTACACGCGACCAAGCTTGGATTCCGACATCCGCAACGGGGAGGACAGATGCAGTTCGAGGCGCCGCTCCCCGAAGACTTTGTCGACGCGCTGCGTCTACTCCCATAACTCGTTAGGTTAAGGGCAGGTTGCCGGCTGTATCTCGGCGCTGGCGCCAGAAGAGGAGCGCCGCGACCGCCGGCGGAAGAATTATCAGCGCCCGCGTCCATGGTTCCGAATGCCAGGGAAGGGCGAAGAGGCGTTCGTTCCAGAAAAGGAAATAAGTGAAGAGCGAGATCGAGAGCACATGCCAGGCATAACTGCGTCGCCAGGTCGCAAAGGGCAAAATCCAGGTGCAATACCAAGGATGGAGGACGGGACTCAGGATGAGAGCAGCCCCCATCACCCAAAGCATTCCGCGTTTCCAGTTCCTCAGGAAGAGAAGCGACACGCCAATCGCGACACCAACGATGATGACGTTATAGTGATAGTTTTTCTGGTGCGGGTTCGGCCATACAAACTCTTCCGCCAACCACCAGAAGAGATCGTTTAAGCGCGTGACATAGGCG
Source organism: Chthoniobacterales bacterium (assembly GCA_040005675.1). GTDB lineage: Bacteria > Verrucomicrobiota > Verrucomicrobiia > Chthoniobacterales > UBA10450 > JACCXL01. Next base: position 12,285 of record JBDTYN010000019.1, on the reverse strand, counting down.
AAACGTCGCAACGAGTCCCAGATCGGAATTGCCGGCCAACCATAGAACACGCTGAGGGAGGCGGGAATCAGGAGACTAACCGCCAGCGTCACCGCCCGTTTTCCGAGCGCGAAAACACACAGGGGAAGTAAGAGAAGCGGAACAAGTTTTATGGAGATCGCGAGGCCGAGGAGCGTTGCCGCTCCGAATGCAAACACCCATTTTCGGCGCGCATCGTTCGCCGCTTCGTGCCGGAGCAGGAAGAGAACGCCTGCAAGAAGCGCCAGGATCATCAGGCTGTCGAAGTGAGCGGAGCCGGCGAAGCTGTAGACTACCAGCGGATTCCACGCGTACCACGCGCTCCTCGCATGACTATCGCCACCGCCAATGATGCGAAGGAGGATTGCGACCGAGCCGAGATCCGCCACGGCGAAGAGTAGCTTGTAGAGTATCGGATTTTCCGAGAGACGCCTCAGGGCCGCAAATACCACCTCGGCGCCCGGAGGATAGATCGCGGCGAATTCGCGATGATTGATTTTGCCCCAGTCCGGCTCGGTCTCCGCAAGCGCCGCCAGCTCCGGCGCTTCCGGTGCGCTCACATATGGGTTGAATCCAGCGTGCTGGATTCTGCCTTCCCACCGATACCGCCAAAAATCGTCGCCGGGAGCCAGTGGAAGGACAACCACGCGTAGCGCGATTGCGACGACCCAAAAGATCAAAACCTTGCGGTGGAGGGTGGTAAGCCGGGAATACTGGGCCACCGCGAACCAGTAGGCGATTCCCCCCAACATCGCGCTCGCGACGAAGCGCACCGGCATCGTTTCCTGCGTCCAGTCATCGGAGAACTTAAGCCCGGCGCAGATCACGATTTCTGCGACAATCGCGAAGAAGAATCGAAGAAGCTGGGGACGCACGGAAGAAGAGAGCTTTACGGATGCCCCCCGACTAAAGCAGTTATCCGACCTCGGCCGGAACTTGTTTCGCCATTTTCGCCTGCACCCCTGCTGCTCTCACCATCCGCCTGAGTCCCGCTTGATGGGCCGCCAGATCGACGAGTTCCGCGACGCGCCGTTTCAATTGACGCGCGCGCAGAGCCAGAAAAAGGAGGAAGCAGCCGTACGGAATCAACGCCCATAAATCCGGATGCGGGAGATTGAGTTGGCGATAAAGAAGCAGGTTCATGGCGATGAGATTCGCTACGATTGTCGTGGTGACGAAGCGATAGCGAAGGCTGGCGCGCGTGAGGCATTTGGCCCCACCGTGATACTCGGTGACGGTTTGCAACACGATGCTCCACCAGAAGTTTCCGTAAATCTGGATATCCCATTCGTTCCAGCCAGTGTCGCTCGAGTAACGCCAGCCTTCCTCTTCCAAGAGCGCCAGAATTCCCGTGAGCAACTGGTGGCGATCCTTTCCCTCATCGCTCCAATAAGAGCGCTGGCTCAGACTGCCACTGAACCCCGCCCCCGCCGGAAAATCTTCGTGGCTCTTAATGACTGCGCGGGGCGTGCGTTTAAAATGCAGCCAGGTGAAGTAGCGCGACCAACCTCTGACCAAGGGTTGCGCAAGCGCCAGGAATGTCACGAGCAAACGCGCTCCAATCGTGTCAAAGCGCGGCTCGATCCGTGCTCGCAGCATGTAAGAAATTGCAACGCAGAGTGTGCCGCCAAACATCAGGTAAGGCAGAATGCGCAGGGCCGGCAGAAAAACGCCGAGCCCAAAAAGGAAGACGGTTAGGGCGAACCATTCGATGCTGCTCAAGTAACCGGCCAGTTCCGACTGCGGCGTGGGGTAGATCGACTGGAAGAATCCGTCACCGAAAATTCCGTGGTAAATTATCGGTCGGTTGATGAACCAACTGAAGCGGGGAGTGCCATAGATCTGGCCCCGCCATTTTGCGGTTCCAGTGGGCCCGAAGAAAATCAGATGCTTGAACCGGAGCATTGATTCCGCTTCGCCGTAACCTTCCTGCTGCTGCCGGAACGCCCCGACGGTGAAGCGGCGATGGTGCCAGACGATGGCCGTGGGATTGAAGGCGACCTCGTGGCCCGCTTGCTGAATTCTCCAGCAGAAATCGACGTCATCGCCAGCTTTGCGATAGGCAACATCGAAGCCGCCGACCGTCTCAAAGGCCCAGCGATACCACGCCATGTTGCAGCCCGGAATGTGTTCCGCAACCGTATCTGTCAGGAGCACGTGACTCGGACCGCCCGGAGCCGCCGCGACACACGCTTGCACCCAGTTCTGCGCGGGAGGCGAAGCATTCGGCCCGCCAACTCCAGCGTATCTTCCGCTTAACAACGTGCGGATCAGATAATAGAGCCAATCTGGGTCCGCCATGCAGTCGGAGTCAGTATAAGCCAGGACTTCGCCGCGCGCCGCAGCCGCGCCGGTGTTGCGCGCGTGACTCAGACCCTGATTCTTCTGATGGATGTAGCGCACCTCCGGAAAACGCGCAGCGATCTCACACGTCGCATCGGTCGATCCATCGTCGACCAGGATAATTTCATAACGGGGATAGTTAAGCATACCTAACGAGTGTAGACAGGCGGTGAGAGTTTTTGCACCGTTGTAGGAGCAGACGATGATGGAGACGACGGGCGCCTGCGGTAATTCCGGATGGGCAAGAGCGGCTTCTCCCGGACCGAGCTTCCCGCGCAGACTAAAGAAGGCTTGCTTTGGCTGACGACTGCGCGTCACGATTCCGAAGGCCCAGTCCGTTATTTCCTGCCCGCCCGTGAACCATTCATCTGTCCAGGCGAAGAAGACAGTACCGGCGAGGCCGCATTTCACGATGCTGTCGACATGCCAGGCGAGCATTTCCGCCTGCTCCTCCTCGGAGTGATGGATGGTATCCATCCCGAATTCGCCTAAAATAAGCGGTCGTTCTTCAGCGAGATTCTGCAGGCGAAGCAGATAGCGCTCGAATTCGTCCTGGACGTGCAGGTAGACGTTGAAACAGAAGAAATCGACGTTCTGGGGCAGGAGAAACTCGGTCGGGGGATAACTAGCATACGAGTATAAGACCGTCGGATCGGCCTTTCGGGCGACGCGCACGAGGTGCTCGAGAAACTCCGTCACCCGACGTACCCCCAGCCAGCGCACCATCGTGCTGGGGATTTCGTTGCCCACGAGATAAGCAAATATCGCGGGATGGCCAGCATTCGCGGAGACGGCGTCGTGAACTGACGCGATGATCGCCTGGCGCGACGTTTTCGTGCGCATGAATTCCACATGCTGGGCCCAGGGCAGAGTAATCAGAACGCGCGCCCCGGCGGCGTGGCATTGATCCAGAAACCAGCGTGGCGGCGGGTGATAGGTCCGCAGGACGTTGATGCCGAGCTCGCGCATTTGGGCGAGGTCGCGCGCCAGCTGTGCGGGGTCACCCAGTTGATCGCCGGCGCGGTCAGGCGCGAACGGTCCGTAGGTAACCCCTTTGACCGAAAACTTACGCTCGCCAGCGAAGAAGAATTTCGCGCCCGCGCGAATCGGGCCCGTGACGGGGAAACTCACTGAGCCGTTCCCTAGTCGAACCGCCGGTGTGACGCAAAGCTTTTAGGAGGAGTGGCGCGCGTGCCTAAGTTCCGGCTCGATAATCTGGCGGAGTTTCACCAGGCCGCGCCGGATGCGTGCTTTAACGGTGCCGATCGGTTGCCGAAGTTGCTGCGCAATTTCGCTCTGGGTGAGTCCACCGAAAAACGCCAGCTCGATCGCGCGCCGCTGGTCCTCGGAAAGATGGATCACTGCACTGCGAACCATGGCCTGCGTTTCATGCGCGACAGCGTGATCCGCGGAATTCGTCGTGGTCGTGCCGTCGCAACCGTTCGCTTCGTGTTCGAGATCGTCCTGCAGACGATGGCGACGCTGCAGACGGCGCAAGCGATCGATCGCTTTATTGCGGGTCAACGTCATTGCCCAGGTGAGCGGCGTTCCCCGGCGCACGTCGTAACGAGCGGCTTTTTGCCAGATTTGAAGAAAGGCTTCCTGCAGAACCTCCTCGGAATCCCTCGTATTGTTCAGAACGCGAAAAGCCGTGGAAAGCAAGACGCCCGAATATCGGCGATAAAGTTCGTTGAGACTGTCCGGATCGCCGCGGCTCGCGCACTGGAGAAGCTCTACATCGGAACGCGCGGAATCCGGACCTGAAACAAAGGTGAACATATTATTATCAATAAGTAGACAGAATATGAACAACGTGATCGGCGGCGCAAGACCGTTTTGCGTCATTGCTGTGACTAAAGTGTGAAAGAAGCGAACGCGGCGCGCATCGCGGCGGCGGTGCGCTCGATGTCCGCCGATTGATGGGCGACGGAGAGGAAGCCCGCTTCAAATTGCGACGGGGCGAAATAAATTCCATTTGCCAGGCAAGCGTGAAAGAACCGGGCAAACGCGGAGAGATCGCTCCGCTGGGCGGTCACAAGATCGATCACGGGCCCCGCGCCGAAAAAGAGACAGAACATGGAACCGATGCGATGGAATGTTACAGGCATATTCGCGGCCGCGATACCAGCGCGCACCGCGCTTTCAAACTGCGCACCGAGGTCCTCGAGCAAAGCCCAGCCATTGATCCGTTCGAGCTCCCGCAGTTGCGCCAAACCGGCCGCCATTGCCAGCGGATTCCCCGAAAGCGTACCGGCCTGATAGACCGGTCCGAGCGGCGAAAGCTGATCCATGATTTGAGCGCGCCCGCCGAACGCTCCCACTGGCAATCCGCCGCCAATCACCTTTCCGAGAGCGGTCAAGTCAGGCACAACGCGGTAAATTTCCTGCGCCCCTCCACGAGCGAGGCGGAAGCCCGTCATCACTTCGTCGAAAATCAGGAGCGCACCGGCGGTGGTGCATTCATCGCGGAGCGACGTGAGAAAACCCTCTCGTGGCAGATACAAACCCGCGTTCGCTGGAACCGGCTCGAGAATCATGGCCGCGATTTCTCCCGGGTTTTCGCGGAAAGCCGCGCGGACGGCGTCAATGTTATTAAAGGGCAACGAAATCGTCAGCTGCGCGAATTCGGACGGGATTCCGGCACTATCAGTGTGACCGTGAGTGAGCGCCCCGCTGCCGGATCGGACGAGTAACGAATCGACATGGCCGTGGTAACAGCCGTCGAACTTGATGATTTTGCTCCGGCCGGTGAAGCCCCGCGCGAGACGCACGCACGACATGGTCGCTTCGGTGCCGCTGTTCACCATCCGCACTTTCTCGATTGATGGGACCCAGGCACAAATCAGCTCCGCCATTTCCACTTCCAGCGGATTAGGAATGCCGAAGCTGACGCCGCGCCGAGCTGCGCGCACTACGGCGTCGACCACGACTCGCGGCGCGTGGCCGAGAATCGCCGGGCCCCACGTGCCCACGTAATCAATGTACTCGCGGCCATCGACGTCCCAGATATGCGCACCTTCCGCGCGATCGACAAAAAACGGTTCGCCACCCACGCCCCGGAATGCGCGCACGGGCGAATTAACGCCCCCGGGAATGTGCGCTTGAGCTCGCGCGAAAAGTTGGGCGGAGCATTGATTCACCGCTGCACCGTATCCAGTTGCGCCGCGTTTCCAACCGGTCCCGCTTCCCTTGGATTGTCCTAGGTCGATAAGCCAGCAACTTTTCAGTATCGGCGCGAAGATCTATGAGAGATGAATCAGGAAAGCTGGAAAAAACGTGAATACGCTGGATCATATATGGCATTGCCATATGTCACCGAAACCAGCACGGAGTGATGAAAAGGCCCGTGCTGCAGCAGTTCGAATTTCGCTCAAAATCGAGCCGTGAGCGGAGTCGGTGTTCATCTGCGCAGCTGTGGATGAAAAAATTCCTGCCGGAGGATGCGAAAACCAGAACGCAAGGCGCGCTCTACCCGGATCAAACTCCGGTTGTCTAATTCAACTCTGCAACCTTCTGCCGCACTGGATCTCCTTTTGAACTTCACCTGCTGGCCGAAGGGCATTCAGCAGGTTGACCAGCGGGCAGTCGACTCGCGCGTGGCGAGAGGCGAATTATCCGGACCGAGCGCGCGTTGACAGTATGGACACGCGCTCGATAATCTGCCTGCTCAGCGGCGGGGTAGCCAAGTGGGAAGGCTGAGGTCTGCAAAACCTCTATTGAGCGGGTTCGATTCCCGCCCCCGCCTCTTTTGTGAAGGATGCGGGCGCACACGCGCGCAGCGGCCAGATTGATCTCGATTTGTTTATATGAGCCACATCGATCGCGTTCAGGCGCACACTCCGGAGCACATCAATCAACAGATCGCGAACGATGCGCGTCGTCGGGTGCGTCATGCCGGAGGCGAAAGCCGCCTGCAACTGACGCGGCGCATCGACGCGCTTGAAGGAGAATGGGACATCGAGCGTGTGTTGGAGGTAAACGCCGCCTCGCTTGCCCTTTCCGGTCTTGTCATCGGCCTTTTCCTAAATCGTAAGTTTCTCCTTTTGCCGGCAATTGTTCTGCCGTTGTTGTTGCAACATGCGGTGCAAGGCTGGTGCCCGCCCCTCCCGGTCTTGCGTCGGAGAGGTGTCCGGACGCGCCGCGAGATCGAAAAGGAAAAGAACGCGCTGAAGGCGCTGCGCGGCGACTTCGCGAAGGTGCAGGCCGGCGGTGACCCGCTCGAAAAAGCGCGCGCCGCATGGGATGCAGCTCACGCGTAAACTGGCGACGCTCCCGATGCCGCGTTTCGCCATCGCGCTCCTCATCCTGGTCGGCGCATTCATCCAAGGCGGCTGCGCTGGCGATTCCGCCGGCAGTCTGCAGCCGTCGCAAGCCGTCGCAGGTGAAGCGACACCAGCACCCGAACGGCCGGGTGGCGCCCGTTCCGGCTGGGCTTGGTAACAGCGCGCCAGAGTTAAGAGAAACGAACGGGTCGAACGCATTCTGAATTGTTAGCGACATCGAAGCGCGCTGGACGCGCGGATTCTGCACGATAAGGTCTGACTCGATGCCACAGTTCGCGTATCGCGCAAGAAACGCGCAAGGCGGAATGGTTGAAGGCACGCTGAATTGCCCTGATCGCTCGGTGGCAATCCAGCAAATCGAGCAGCTGCATTACATCCCGGTGCGGATCGATGCCGTCGCCGCGGGTCCGGAGACCGAGAAGCGACCCGGGGCAACCGGGCTGACAGCGCCTGCGATTGAGCCAGTGGTCGCGACTTCAAAGCTGAAGATTCCGCATGGGCAGCTGCTGATCTTCACGGAACAACTCGCGCACCTTCTGCAGGCCGGGATGACCCTGGATGAAGGCCTCGCTATTCTGGAGAAGCGGCTGAAACATCCACGCGTACAACAGATGACCGCCGCTCTGCACCGGGCGCTGGTCGATGGGCGAAGCTTCTCGCAGGCACTGCGCGATTTCCCGAGAATATTCGAAGCGATCTACGTGAACATGATCGCGGCAGGCGAAGCGAGCGGTGCGTTGCCTGAAATTCTGCGGCGGCTCGTCGCGCATCTCATGCAGGCGAAAAGCCTGCGGGACCGCGTGCAGCAGGCCCTGATTTACCCAGCGTTCCTGGCGCTGGCGGGCGCAGGGTTGATCGCCATTTTCATCACCTTCATGGTGCCGCAGCTGACTGGCTTCATGACGGCCAACGGTGGCGCGCTGCCGCTGCCGACGCGTATTTTGCTGGAGGCCAATCACCTCCTGACTGCGTATTGGTGGCTTGCGGCGCTCATCGGTGCAGGCGCCGCGATGGCGTTTCGGGCATTCGTCCGTACGACCGAGGGACGGTTGACCTGGGACCGCTTTCGCCTTGTCATTCCAGGCTACGGCCGCATCATCCGGCATCGGTATTACGCGCAGTTTTCGCGCACGCTCGGCACCTTGATGGAGAACGGCGTCCCGCTGCTCAAGGGACTCGACCTCGTAACGGAGATTGCGGGGAATCGCTACATCGAGGGGAAGCTGGCGGAAGTGCGCAAAGCCGTGACCGACGGCGCGACGCTCTCGGCAGCATTGAACGCGCAAAAACTGTTCCCGGAGTTGCTGACTGACATGATGGCTGTGGGTGAACAGACGGGACATTTCGCGCAGACGATGCAGACTATCGCCGATGTGTATGAGCGCGAGCTCGACCGAACCGTAAACGTCATCAGCGCATTGATTCCGCCGTTCATCATCATTTTGATTGCGCTCATTGTCGGGCTGGTCGTCTACAGCATTCTTTCTGCAGTTTTTGAGATGACACATAGCTTGCAGGTCAAACCGCACTAAGATAGCCTCCGGGGCCACATGCTTCTCCGAATCGTGGCCGCTGGCACCGCTCTTCTCTGCGGGATATCGCTAGCGCGCGGGCAGGAGGTGCTTTTGAGCAGTGCGAGCGTCTCGAAACCGGTTACGGATTTGGCGCTCACGGCCGACGTCGTGGTTGAAGTGCATCCCGCGGGCGCAGGACAATCCCACGCGCGAACAGGCGTCACGGTCTCTCCGCCTGCTCCACAGGTAATAGTAAATGGCGCGCGCGCTTCGGAGCGGCCCAAGGATGCCACGCCACGTGGGGAAGCGGTGGTCGAGGTGAAACCGCGGGCAGCAGAAACGTCAGAGGTGAAAACGGATCCAGCGCTGAGTTCGCCCACGACACCCCTCCGCCTCTTTAGCAGCCGGGACGCCGCATTGCGCATCGAGCACGCCTGGATCGATCTGCGACAATCCGCAGTAGTCAATTTGAAAGCGCAGGCCGCGCCGAGCTGGATTGATTCAGTCGCTCTGGTGCCATCCGAAACGGCGCCCGGAATCGCACCCAAGACTGTCTTTCGATTTCGCGTGATACGTCCGCGCCCCGAGGTTTCTGTGCTCATGTTCCGGCTCTTTTTCGACGACAAACCGGAACAGCATCCGCGCATCATCGCGTGGGACGAATCGGGCACTCAGATCATTCAGTCTGGAGCGCTGGGCCTCGGGGTTGATGTTCCGAGTTCGGAATCGATGATGATCCCGATGCTTGGTGTCTCCGCAATCGACGTGGAGGTTCCGGGCGACGGCACGATTGTGCGCGGCGCGTATCTCGATTGGATGGCGAACAGCGACGTGCTGCATCCCTGGAATGCCGAGCACCGCGATCTGATCCGCGAGCCTTTTGCGGTCACGGCAGCGCTTCGCCCTGCGCCCCAGGATTCTGAACAGTTCGGCACTGTCACCGCTACCCTGGCGGCGGAAGCGATTCGCATGGGTCCAGGTGTTGAGCATGGCGCGACGTTTCAATTTCAACTCGAGTCGCAACCACTGGTCGCGTTGCTCACGTTCGAAGTCGCGGGCGCGAAAATTGATGCGCCGCCTGAGATTTTCATCAACGGCGAAAGCGTCGGAACCGCCACGCTCACGCTGCCGGATCTGGCCGACCCCGGATATCGAGGAGAAAGCCGATCACTCGTTAGGCAAATGCAGTTTCAATACACCGGCTGGATCCGTGCGCAAAGGATCGTGCCGGCGGCTAATTTGAAAGTCGGCCATAACGACGTGATCGTAGTAGCCGGAGTTGGCACGCCGGCTGCAGCTATTCGAGCCACCCAGATCCAACTAAAGTATCTCTGGGAGAAATCGGACTACGTGCTCCGGCCATAACGCGTCAAATGAAAATGCCTCAGAAAAATAAAGGTTTCACCCTCCTCGAGATCATGCTCGTGGTCACAATCATCGCGCTCCTCCTCGGCACCGCGATCTACAAGCTGCGCGGCAACGTGGAGGTCAGCCGCGCGGTTGCGGTGGAAAGCTCTCTCCAGAGTATCCGCACGCAGCTGAAGCTTTATGAAAGCATGAACGGCTTTCCCCCGACGACGGAGCAAGGCCTGCGCGCGCTTGTCTCGCAGCCGGATGGAGATCCCAAACCGACACGCTGGACGCAACTTCTCGATGCGGTGCCCAAAGATCCCTGGGGCAATGATTACATCTACGTGTCGCCCGGGAAAAAAAACCCGAACGGGTACGACCTCTACTCAGCCGGTCCCGATCGCAAGCCGGAGACGGGCGATGATATCAACGGCGGTTAGCCGGCCGTCGAGGGGGAAAGGCCAGGCTAAGACCGCTCTCTCTGCGTTCGACGATTTCACGACCGTCGCGGCAAGCTTCACCGCCGATACTTCATCTGGAGCGTCCAACGGAGCCGGCGAACTTCGCTCTACAGGTCTGATCGCGTCAGCCCGCGCGGGGCTGCAAACTCAAACCGCGTTCGCTTATGAAACCGAGGGTAACGCGACGGGTTGTTTCGACTTCGCTCAACGTGACAGCAGGAGAATATTGCCAAGAGCCCTGGTGCTCTACTCCTCATCCGGCGTGGGGGGCACCGGTTGAGGCACCTGCGATTGCGGAAGTGCTGCGGGGTTGCGCTGGATCACTCCGCGGATATGCGGCGGCGGAGTCGGTAGCATGGGAATCGGCGCCGGTCTGACCACATTCGGATTCGGCACGGCCATTCCGGCGGGCTGCAACGCGGGTGCAATGACAGGCTGCACCATCTGCGACTGATTCGTCAGCGGTTGCGTAACCAACGCTTGATTAAAAGTGAGAGTGGCGAACTGGCCGTCCTTGCTGATCGTCACTTTGGTCGCGCCGATCTTATCCGACCATTCGATATTCGAGATGCTGTAGCCGCTTTTGTTGGGTTCCCTGTTTGTGAGGTATTCCTTCAGGTTCTTGTCCGAACTGGACGCGATCGTAACAAGATCGCCATCCGCAGAGCGTGCCGCATTCGCAACATAGAGATCCTTCGCAAAATCGGGAGCGGCCGCCGGGGCCGCGACAGCTGTCGCGACGGCGAAGGGCGAACGGTTCATCATGGCTTCGTAGCGAGAGAACTCCGCAGCTTTGGGGATGTTGTCCGCTGCAAGGGCAAAGGAGATTCCCGACCAGAAAATTGCGCTGCTAAATGCGCAGGAGCGACTGTTCATCATTTCGCTCCGGCTGGCGCGAACCAGCGGGCAAGTTTAAATTTTCCACGCATCGTCGTCGGATCAGTACCATCCACCGCAAGGTTGACACTTTCAAAGACAATGAACGACTCGGGTTTTTGCACGTCGTAGAGGAAGTGCACGAGTGGCGGCCAGGCGCTCTTCGTCTCGATGGACGCGAAGACGGATTGCTGGATCGGCGTCGTGTCCCCTGTGCCAATGGCGGGGTTTTCAATCAGGACCTTGTGCTTGCCGGCGATCTCCTTGACCTGGTCGAGCAAGGTGGAGGCGTCGGCAGGGCCTTTCAACCTGGGCTGATGGTCCTTGAGCCATTGATCGCGCTTCCGCCAGAGAGCGTCTTCTCGCATATAGACAACCTGTTCGGTGCGCGCGGTTTTCCGCGTCGCCAGCTGTGCGTGCGCTTTGCGGAGCGAGCCGAGGAGCCAGCTCCAGAGGAAGAGATTGAAAAGTGCGAAGACGGTGCCGGCCACAAGCAGGGCCAAGAGGCGCTCGCGCGGGTTCATCCTTTGCAGCCACGCCGGCATCATTTCGGTTTGCCCTCCAGGTGGAACTGCGCGTGCTCGTTCTGCAAAATTCTCGGTGCCGCCATGTCGAAGCGGAAGGGCTGTAGCTCCGCCTGTTTTTTTACCTTTTCCGCGAACTGATAGGCGAGGGACGCGCTATTTGCCTCGCCATCGACAGAAATCTGGCGCGCAGATTGGTTGAACTGAGTGATGCGAACCTCTTGCGAGGGCACGCACTCGAAAAGATTCTGCAAGACTTCAATCGGGTAGTAATGCGGGTCGATGGCGGGCGCGAGAGTGTTCCACTTTTTCGCTGCCGCCTGCACGAACTCGGTCTTCGGTGCGTCAAGCGCGATCTGCCCATTGAGCCGCCGGACTTCAAGACGAACAAAGAGGACGTAAAGGACAAAGAGCAGAAGCAGCGCGGCATAAGCACCGCCCGCGAGGATAAGGCGACGGCGCCATTCGCCCTGTCGGACCGCCTGCGCGCGACGCTGCCGCCACGCCGCGGGAAGCAAATTCAGCTTTGTTTCCGCCGGAGGAGCTTCGACGGCAATCAAGTCCACCGGGGTAGAAAAAAGATTCCCGACGGCCTCGCGCACGGCAAAGAGACTCTCGTCCAGGAGCACGACGGGGAACGTAGTATCGATCCCGGCAAGTTCGGCGCTCAAGGTAAACTGCGGCAAATTGGCCTGCAATTCCGCGGGGTCCGCGCTCTCGAGCGTGCGGGTAAAACTAAGCTTCCCTTCCTCGCTGATCGCGCAAGTGAGCGCCTCTTGCTCGCGATAGATCATAAACGCGCGACCGGTTGCAGCATGCGTCGCTGCCCGTTGCGTCGCATAAACGGTGACGCGGCTCGGCGTCAATCCTCTTGATGCAAGCGGCCCCGCCAGCTCCGCGAGTTTGTCATTATGCA
>JBDTYN010000018.1:0-18162 GCA_040005675.1 Chthoniobacterales bacterium | reverse complement strand
CGCTTCGGCGTCGTCAGCAACTGTGATCAGCGCTAAAACTGGCGCGAAAATGTCTTCGCGCGTCAGACGCATCGACGGTGTCACCGATCCGACCATTAAAGGGACTGAAACAAAACGCCCGTTTGGTTGGATGTTGCCTTGGATCAAATCGGCGCCGTCAAGAAGCGCTTCCGTGACACACTGAGATAATTGCGCGTGCACGATCGTGGAACTTTCCAGAGCAGCCGCGCGCAATCGTTCTTCGAGCTCCGTTGCCAACGTCCGATGCACAAATACGCGCCGGGGCGCGATGCAGGTTGCGCCGTTGTTCAGCCGCAAGCCGAATTGAATTGCGCGGATCACCAGCTCGATCTCCGCGTCGGCGCGGACAAACATCGCGTCGCAGCCGGACAGCTCGACGATCGCCGGCGTTAGCGTCTGAGCACATTGTGCGAGGACGGCTTCTCCGGTTGTCGCGCTTCCGGTGAACACGACTTTATCCACGCCAAGAGCGATCGCGGATTGCGCGGCAGTCGGCGATTCGGCAAGAACTTGGACCAGGTTTGACGGCGTTCCTGCGCGTCGCAGTATGTCGGCGAACGCGTCCGCGGCGAGCGACCCGCCAACTCCGGGTTTCAGCAGAACTGCATTCCCGGCGACTAAGGCCTGGAGCATTTGAACGGCCGGCAGAAACAGTGGGTAGTTGCTTGCGCCTATTATCAGAACGACCCCGTGTGCCTCGCGCCGTACTTCGCTCGCCACTCCGGTCAGCCAGAGGGGCCGTCCGCGCGAACCGACACAGCGGGTTTTCACGATGCGCCCGCTTTCACGTTCAAGAAATCGGCATGCATGGGCGAGGGGAAGGACTTCGGCCGAGAGAATCTCTGCAAGTGGCCTCTGCCGGATGCGGTTCGCTGCTTCGGCAAGTAACACGGCTTCGTCGGCGATGAACGAACGCGTGCGGCGAATGATTTGCAGCCGCTGTGGGAACGGAAGCGCGGCCCAATTGCGTTGTGCGACGCGAGCGGACGCAATCGCTTGCTCGACTCGGCATTGAATTAACTCGTCTTCGACGTCTGCGGTCGAAGTCTCGAAAGGAATGACCACATTCATGCGACAAGTTCCTTCCGATAGCGGCGGGTCGTTTTTTGAGTGGCCGAAGCGCCAGCGAGCGTTTTCCAATCCACTCGAACGCCGAGATCCTCGAGCAACAATCGCGAACTGATTCGCGCGCTTTCAAAGATCACCGGCAAGCCGCTGCCCGGATGCGTGCCGCCGCCGACGAGATACATCCCGTCGAGATCTTCAAATCGGTTGTGAGGGCGCAGGTGCAACATCTGGTCCAGCGTATGCGCGAGGTTAAAGGTTGCGCCGCGATAGACTTCGTAACGCGTGTCCCAGTCGGCGGGAGTGATTACGCGCTCGTAATGGATGCGCGATTCAATGTCGGTGAATCCAAGTTTCGCGATCTGCTTCAACATCAACTCGCGGAAGCCGTCGCGTTCCTTTGACCAATCCACGTTCGCGTGCTGATGGGTAACCGGCGCAAGAACATAAAGCGCGCTATGCCCAGCCGGCGCGAGAGTTGAGTCGGTCACGCTCGCGTTCTGAACATAGAACGACGGATCGCCACTCAGCACGTGCTGGTTCTCGATCTCGTCGAGATTCCGCTCGTAATCCTCCGAAATGTGAATGTTGTGGTGCGGCAGATCGTAGCGACCTTCAACGCCGAGGTACATCATGAAGGTCGAACAGGAGTATTTCTTTCGCGCCAGCTTCCGGTTGCTCCAGCGACGGCGCAATTTGTCCGGAACAAGCTTCTCCATCGCGCGAGCAAAGTCGGCGTTCACGATCACTGCGTCCCCCTTATAGGTCTGATTGTCAGTCCGAACTCCGATGGCTTTCCGGCCAGCGAAGAGGATTTCTTTCACCGGCTCGTTCAAATGAATCTCGACCCCGAGGCGCTGCGCGACCCGCGCCATCGCGGAGGTGATGGCAGCGCAGCCACCGACGGGATGCCAGACTCCGTGCTCATACTCGAGGAAGCTCAAAATGCTGAACAAGCTCGGGCAGCGGAACGGCGACATGCCCAGGTATTTTGATTGAAAACAGAACGCCAGCCGGACGCGCTCATCGCTGAAAAATCTTTTCAGGTAAGTGTCGAGCGATTGATGCGGCCGAAGCATCGGCAGCATGCGGAGCAGACGGCGATTGAAAACGCTGCGCCAGCCTTCGAACGACGTCTCCAGGCAGGGCTCCATCAGCGCGAGCTTGGTGCGATTTTCGGAAAGGAATCGGGGGAAGCCGGAAGCATCCTGTGGCGCGAGCGCGGCGATCTGCTGTTCCATGCGGCCGATATCCCGCGTGCATTCCATCTCGCCGCCGGCGCCGAACTGGATCCGATACTGCGGATCGAGCCTGACGAGTTCGACTTCCTCGCGCAGCTCGGCACCCGCCACCCGAAATATTTCTTCGAGCACGCGAGGATACAGAAAGAATGTCGGTCCAAGATCGAACTTGTAGCCGTTCGCCTCGATGCTCGAGGTGCGGCCGCCCACAATCGGAAGACGCTCCACGACCTTCACCTTCACCCCTTGACTCGCGAGCAGGATCGCCGAAGCAAGGCCGCCGGGTCCGGCGCCGACTATGAGGACCTCTTTCACGTGACCTAAAACTTTGTCCGCACACCGCACGCTCGAAGCGCACACCAGCCGCGGAGTGCCTCGAAGAGCAGAAAGGCTGCGCTCGCGAAGAAGAGGATCCCAAGAAGCACATGACTGTGCAGCGCGAGAGCGCCACACACTGCACAGATCGCCGACATCGCGGCCCGGATTTGTCGGCCGCTGCTTTGAAGGTTCGGCCGAAAGACTCTCTTGCTCATCACGCTGCTGTGGCTGCTGGTTTTGAGACAACGCCCATCGTCGACGCCCGGGATTCGGGCTGATTTTCGGACGAGGTTATTAGAACGCGGGTACGCTCATGCGCTTCACGATCCGCTTTCGCCATGTCGGCCGCGGTGAGGACGCCCTTGCAGACGATGCCGGTGACGACCAGCCCAAACGCAAAAATCGGAAACAGATACTCAAACATTGCTATTCCTCGTTGAAAGGACGTTGGCCAGCAGGACCAGCCGAACGCCGATCCAGAGGGCAAGAATGCTCGGCACCCAGAGGCCGACAAAAACGCCGTAGTCGCGGTTTACCAGAAACCAGAGCGCGACGCTGACGAGCAAGCTGATGAAGGCGGCGAAGAGGAATGGACGGTCGATTTTATTGAACACGGATTAACCTTTCTTTGAGGATTGAACCGCGACTGTCTAAGTATTGACTAGATTTGTCAAACATTTGTTTAATCTTTGTTTGACGATTAATTAGGACACAATCCGGCGGTGTCTTGAGTTTGCCCAGACGCGTTGTTGCAATTGTCTATTTTTTGTCTAATGATGACGGAGATGACCAAAGCCCATCACTCCATCCGCATCGCTTCCTCCCGGAGTGGTGTCTCTCAGCACGTCATTCGCGTCTGGGAAAAACGCTACAGCGCCGTTCAACCCAAGCGCACGCCGACCAACCGGCGGGTTTATTCAGATGCGGAGATCGAGCGTCTCGTTCTTCTGCGACTCGCGACTTCCGCGGGCCACAGCATTGGCAATGTGGCGCGACTGCGCACCGAGCGGCTCAGGGAGCTTGTCGGCGAGGCGTCTGCTGAGCGAACTGACTCCAGCGCGAAGACACCCGCGCAGGCTTTCCATGACTCCTGTTTGGAAAGCGTGAAGTCGCTGAGCACGCGGCAGCTTGAAGAAAACCTGCAGCGCGCGCTCGTCGCTCTTGGCCATCAAGGCTTACTCCGCCAAGTGGTCGCACCGCTGGCGCAGACTGTTGGCGAACTATGGCGGAGCGGAGCGATCACTGCCGCTCACGAGCACTTTCTGACTGCGAGCCTGAAAGTGTTTCTGGGCGGCACCGCTGGACAGTTCGCGACTTCGTCGGTCGCACCATTCATTGTCATCGCGACCCCGGCGGGACAACTGCACGAACTAGGCGCTGTCATGATCAACGCTGCGGCGGCGCAGCTCGGGTGGCGCACCGTTTATCTCGGCGCCAGCCTGCCGGCCGCCGAGATCGCCGGCGCCGCGGTGCAAGCTAAGGCGCTTGCCGTCGGACTGAGCATTGTTTATCCGGAAGACGACCCTAACTTGCCTAACGAGCTCATCAGCTTGCGTCGCTTTCTTCCCGCTGGCACTTCGATCCTGAGCGGTGGTCGCGGTGCAGCCGCGTACAAAGACGCGCTGTTGCGGATCGGGGCAATGCAACCGGGGGATCTCGACGCATTTTCCCAGCAACTCGACGCGCTCCGCAGATCAGCAGACTGATGCGACGAACCTGCGCCGCCGCGGGAGTAATTAAGTTGCTGGCGCCGTCTTCTGGCAGTCGATGCGTCGAATACATTGGATCGCCGGAAGAAAATGCCTCTCAGCGATGCGCCGCGGTTTGCCTCCGCTTTAAAGTGCTCGGGGGGGGACTTGAACCCCCATGCCTTTCGGCATACGCCCCTCAAACGTACGTGTCTGCCATTTCACCACCCGAGCAGGTGTCGACCGCGGCGGAAAATCTCTCGCGGGGCGCAGGTGCCTGCAAGCTCTGTTTCGGCCGGGTAGTGTCCTAATTAGGACACTGCCTTCGGCCGCGAGTGCTTGCGCGGAAAATGGCACAAGCGAAGCTTCCCAAAGCGCATGGCGACTTCGCAGACAGAATCCGTTTCGGGCGAATGGGTCAAACTCGATCTCCACATCCACACGCTGGACGATCCCAAGGACACGCTCGATTATTCCGCGCACGAGTTGCTCGAACGGGCCGCCGCTCTTGGCTTCCGGGTCCTCGCGATCACGTTGCACGACGCGGTCTTCGATCGACCTGAAACGTTCGAGCAGGCGTCCCTCCTCGGCATTCTGCTTATTCCAGCGACGGAAATTCGACTAGACGGCGCAGACGTGATCTGCCTGAACGTGAGCCGGGAGGAGACGTTGGAGCTGCACAATTTCGACGATCTGCGGCGGCTCCGCGCGCGTCGCGGTAACTCGATCTTTACAATCGCGCCGCATCCTTTCTATGTCCTGGGCGGCTCGATCGGGCCGCGGTTGATCGAAGAAATTGACTGTTTCGATGCGATCGAGCACTGCCATTTTCATCGGGGTTTGCTGAATCCAAACCGCCGGGCCGCGCGCGTGGCTGCTCGATTTGGAAAACCGCTGATCGCGACGTCGGACGCGCACCGCCTTGAGGCTTTCGGTTCACACTACACAATGATCCACGCGCCAGCGGAGCTCACGGTGGAAAATGTTTTCGCTGCCTTGCGCGCCGGTCCAAGACGCCTGACGAGCCCTCCTTCTACCTTAAGGGATCTGATCATGACATTTTATTTCGTGTTCGTCGCGCATCCGTTTCGGCAGTGGCAACGAGGCTGCGGACACGATCAGCATCGCGCTGCGAGAGTTTCTCAACTTACGCATTCGGGAGACGGCAAGTTCGAAACCTGTCCTCGTTCCTCCCGGATGCAGGCAACTGCGATTCCCGCACAGGTCGAACTTGAACCCGGCCCGAGAATCTGACAGAAGGAGCGAGTGAAAAAATCTCGCCGGCTGCGCAGAGCAGCTGTCTCGCGGTCAATTCTGTATTTCCTATGTCTGGTCCTCGCGCTGGACGGCTGCGCATTGTTCCGGCCGAAACACCGGAAGGACAAGCCGCAGGAAAACAAGAATAAGAAAGCGGAGCTGCACGAAGAGAATGATGAAGTCGATTTCCACGGCTTCGTCGGCCGGTTGCGCAAAGCCGTGGCGGCGCACGATTTGAATACGATCGCATCGATGATGACGTCCGATTTCGGCTACAGTTTGAGTCCAGAGAAGACCGGGGAAGGAGTCTTCCAGTATTGGGACGAAAACAATCTGTGGCCCGAGCTGGAAGGCATCCTGTCCGAAAAGTTCGTGAAGAAAGGCGACTTCTGGGTCGCGCCGCCGCAGTTCGCGGATGAATCGCTGAACTACGATGGCTATCGCGCGGGCATCCACCGCGTGAACGGCAGCTGGAAGTTCGTTTACTTCGTAAATGGCTGACGTGTCAGCTTCCTGCGCGTGAGCGAACAATCGGCAGACTCGCAGCCGTTGCGCCCGTGGCTCGGATTGCCGCACAGGCCGCCATTCGTCTTTGTTCGCGAAATTCTGAGCCAGGAGCCGGGGCAGTCGGCCGAGTGTCTGACCTGGTTCGATCCTGAGGAGCCGATGTTCGCAGGCCATTTCCCCGACAACCCGCTCGTGCCGGGCGTGATTCTGACTGAAGCGCTCGCGCAGGCCGCCGGAATCGCCGCCGCCTCGGGTTTCGCCGAGAATGAGCGGCCGATTTTCCTGCTTTCCGCGATCCGCGCCATGAAATTCCTGCGCGCGGTGCGGCCGGGCGAGCGGCTCCGGCTGCGCGCAGAAAAATTAGCAAAAATCGACGGGTTAATGCAATTTAAGGTGGACGCCTCCATTCTCAAGGATGGCGAGCGCGTGGCCGAAGGTCATTTAGTGTTGAGCACAACATCCGCTTTCCGTTACCCGGAAAACTCCAATTGATCAGCAAGAAACAACCATTCGTCTGTGCCCCGCCCGTTTCCCCATCTGCGAAGATTGGCATCGTCATTCCTGCCTGCAACGAGGAGGCGTGCATCGGCGCGGTGCTGACCGAGCTTTTGCGGAGCCTCGACGCAGAGAAATTCGTTGTGCTGGTCGGGGTCAATGGTTCGACCGATCGGACGGCGGAGATCGCGCGCAGTTTTCCTGTCGTCGTCGCCGAAACGCCTCGCCGTGGCTACGGCTTCGGGTGTGAGCACGTGATTGACGTTGCCGCGCGTGTGGCGCCGCCGCTTGGCGCCTACATCTTTTTTGCCGGCGATGGCGCGAGCGATCCGCGGGATATTCCGAAGCTCGTCGCGGCCTACGAACAAGGGTACCAACTCGTCCTCGGCGCGAGAACTGCCACACTGGGAAACTGGCCGGCAATGACGGTCTCTCACGTTTTTGCTAATCGAGCGCTGGCGTTGTGGTGCGCAGTCTTGACGCGCCGTTGGTTCACCGATCTCGCTCCGCTTCGTTTGATCGAGCGCGAGCTATTTGAGCGGCTCGCTCTGCGCGAGATGACTTACGGATGGACGATTGAAGCGCAGATCGGCGCGGCTACTTTCGGCGCGGAGATTTGCGAGGTGCCAGGACACGAACGGCCGCGTCGTGCGGGCGAGCAAAAGGTTTCTGGCGTGAATTGGCGGCGCACTTTCATGATCGGGTGCCGTATCGTGGCGGCAGGATGGCGCGCCCGGGTCCGGTTCCACGGGCAGAAGCAGGTCGTTCTTGCTACTGCTGCGACCGCCTCCGCTTTCGTGGCACAGGCGCAGCGCAGCGTTTGACGAATGTCGATTTTCGCTAGCCGCGGGTGGACTCGGCCCGCGACGATGGCTGCGCTCTGCGCCGCCGCACTCGCAGGTTGCACGGGCTTTAGCGGCAAAGCGCCGTTGCCTCGACATGCAGCGCTCGACGCGGGCAGTGCGCCAGGTGAACCCAGCAAGCTGGCCGGGTTGGTCACCCAGGCAGACGTTCTTTACTTTCCGTCCGAAGACCTCGTCGGCAGCGGACGCGATTCCTCGATCGCGCTCCTGCAGGAGATGACGAGAATCAGCGGCGATTCGGCTGTGGCGTGGGATTCAATTGATGGCGATCAGCAACCGCTTTTCGATCACTGGCGCGACTCGCAAACTTCCACCGACGAGATTTTAGCCCAACTCAATATCGCAGGGACCGAGCGCGACCGCGAAAACTGCCGCGCGATCCTCCGGGTCTTTGGCGGCACGATGCGACATGTCGCGCTTCGTTGTCCTGATCGCATTCTCGCGCAATTGCGCCTCGCGAGTGACGCAGATGCCTCGCAAAATCCCGAAATTCCCCGCGGCTTCACCGTTGCCCAGAACGACTTCGAAATGTTCGGCGAGCAACTTCCTGCCGCTCGCGGTGTAGCCGAGCATGACCTGCGCAAACTATACCGCGCCTATACCGTCACGGAGCAGTTCGCTGCGGAATGCATCGTGCGCTATCTCAATGAACATCCGGAAGGCAAACTGCTGGTCTTCGTTCATCGGCGCCACCTGGATACAGCGCGGGGCGTGCCGCAGTTCGTGGCGCAGAAGGTGAAACGGCGGCAGATCGTGCTGGAACCGCAGCCTTCGCGGCCCGACATCTCCGCCTCAGTCGCCCAGCTCGGAAGGAGCGCTCGCCAAATCATAGATCGCTCCCCAGCTTCCGCTGTCGACTAGCCGTGAGGCCTGTTCCCACGGGCGCATGCTCGCCGGGTAGAACGTCTTTTCGTCCCGTCCCCAAAAAAGGTAGCGCACGCGCAAGAACCTGGCCGCTTCCTGCCAGTCGGCCGCGCCGTTCATCAACGTCGTCAGCCGCTCCGAGGTGCTCGCGTAATCAAAGCCTTGGGTCCAAAGGTGCCCGCCATAACCGAGAACGACCTTTCTCCCCTGCAGGAGCAGCGGATGGTTGTAGGTCGGATAAGCCGCGAAACGCGCTTCGATCGGGAGCGTGCGCACCGCCCAACCGACCGCGTCGAGCTCCGCACGTTCCGCAATTGTGAAGCCTTCGCGCCCAGTTGCCAGTCCTCCGATGAGCGAGACGAATCCGGAGGCGAAGAGCGCAATGCAGACTCCGGCGCGCACCGGTACTGGCCATCCTGCGATCAGCTCATTCCAGATAAAAGGCAGAAAGATCAGGTATGCCCAGATAAGCAGCTTCGTGTTATCCCATGCCCAGGGCGCGGTTTTCACCAGACAGGTGAGAAGTAATATTGCCGTCGCGGGCGCAAGAAAGGAAAGCTGCGGAAGCCAGACGAACCGCCCGTTCTCGCGCTGCCGCCATGCGCGCCAGGCGCAGATACCCAAGACGGCAAGCATCGCCGGAACGGTGAGACCGAAGTTTACGAACCAGAAGCGGAAGAAGGGCGTTCTTACATCGCTGATCTGTTGCAGCAATCCCGGCTCCCAGTCGAGAATCGAGCGGGCCTGGAAATGATCGGTGATCAACCAGACGATCCACGTCGCAGGCAGCAGCGCGCTCCCGGCCAGCAGAGCAAGGTGCTTTATCCGTGCCATGTCACCTAGCGCAAAAAAGAAGAGGAGCATGATTGAGAGCGCGAGAAACGTGTGCACGTGAAACAGCGGCATCGTCGCGTAGACGCTCAGCTCCACCCAAAATGGAAGGATGAGGGTGCGCCGTGGCGGGCCGTTGCCTGGCTGGGTGGCGGGTTGGAAAAATCTTGAGCGCCAGTGGCAGAGCAGAAGTAACCCGGCCGGAATGGCGTAGAGAAAGCCGCGCTGCGTGGTGAACATCGCGAGGGGAATGCTTTTCCAGACGATCGTTTTGTCGCCCTGGTAATCGAGGAACTTTCCTGAGACCAATACCTGGAATCCCGCGATGCCGCCATTGAAGAGAAAGCCGGCGATCCCGAAAGCCCCAGCCCAGCGGAAGAGCGCCCAGCAGGTCGCCGCGGATGCGATCAGGCCAACCCAGGCGAGCCCGCGAATCGTGTCGAATCCGAGGCATGTGAAGAGGCCGTTGAAGAGGTCGATCCCGGCCGGGTAACGGAGCTTGCTGAAAACGAAAATTGGGTTGTCAGGCCAGAGCGCGGCGCCCCGAGCGAAGTTGTGGATGTAGGTCAGGTGGAGCGCAAGGTCCCCCAGGTTGTTGGGCGATTGCACCTTTAGCTCATCGCCTTCGATGTAGAGCAACCAGCAAAATGATCGGCAGGCATAGATAGCGAAACACGCAGACAATATCCAGATCCAGATGTGGCGGTACTTGGATCCGGGCGCGGCTGCGGGGCAGTCGGGGAAGGCATCCTCCAGCCCCTCGGCCCCGGAATTATCGTCGGCCCGTCCAACGGATTCGCTGGTGCCGAAATAAGCGCATGCGGCGGCGATGAGGCCAAGGAGAAGCGCCGTCGCTGAGTTAGTGTGGTTCAGTCCTCGTGCGATTATCCCGAGAATCAGCCCGCTAATCGTCGCGACATTTACAAAGCTGATCCCTGCGCATACCCACCTCATTCCTTTGCGTGCCGCTATGGCGTGGCCCTGGCCGCGAGTTCCGGCACGCGCCCGGGGAAAAACCCGCGAAAAACCCTCACACTGAGATACAGCTTGGACGTGTCCTGATACGGCCGAATTGTCAGCGGTTCGGTGAAATAAGCGTTCTGCAATTTTTCCTCCACTTCGCCGATCCGATCACCCTGCACAAGCAGGAAGTCCGCATCGATTGGACTGGGCAGATTCTCATGTTCGTAATATCCGACGCGAGTGAAGTCGCCGAGAATCCAAGGTAGCGGATAGGCGCTGGTCCGAACCAGGTGGCCAGTTAATTGGTAGAACGCCGGGTTCCTATGCGCCAGCTGGAGTAAAGGACGCGTCAGCTTATAGATATCATTGTAGGTCTGCACATAGACGTATGGTTCGGTGTCGGTAGTGCAGCGGAAGTAATTTAGCGAGACGGCCTGCCCAAGTGAGACCGCGAGAACAATCGCAGCGCCGAAGTAAGCGAACCGCCGATAGGCCGCCGGGGTGAGGATGAGCACGGCGCCGAATATAAACAGAAACGGCCAGACGATGCTGATGATGCACCACGGTGTTTTGTAGTGGACAATGCTGTAGGCGAGCAGGACCCCCAAGGCGTAGACCGCGAGGTAACGGAGAGTGATGCTCCGGAAAAGCTGGCATAACGGGCAGAGCAACAGCCCGATCGCTATGGCAAGCTCATATCTGCCAATCAGCATCAGCCAGTACCACCGCCCCTTTTCGTGGCCGTTGCCATTCTGCCCGGTCTTAAACCACGTCCCGAAAGTTTGATACAGTCCTTTAACTCCACTCCAGTGATAAAAGGTACCCGAGTAAAAGAAAACAACGGCAGCAATGCCAACGCAAATCACTACGGTTAGGTCGAGATAACTCCAGGTTTGCTGCGCGGGACGCGCATCCTTGACTGGAGTGATCTTGTTTGAAACCCAGGTAGCAAGGACCGCAACCGCCGCACACCCGAGATGGATGATGTAAGTCTCCTTCGTCAGAACCATTCCGCTAAGTCCCATTCCAGCGCACCATAGGTAACCAGGCGTTCCAAATTTCCAGAGACCGAGCAATCCAAGGATAAACAGCATCGAAAAGAGCAGCAGCCAGACTTCGTGGATCGAATAGCGACCGTAGAAAATGAAGCCGGGCGACACCGCCATCGCCAGAGCCGCCAGCCGGCAGACTTTGCGGCCGAAGACCGGCTCGAATTTTAGCGCGAGCTGAATCGAGAGAATGCTCCCGAGGACGACAGGCAGACGCAGCGCCCAAACGTTTCGCCCGAGGAGCGTCTGCGAGAGGAAAAGAACGTAGAAATGCAGCGGCCCGTGGTAGTTCGTCGGGTCGTATTTGTAGAACCCATTTTTTGTCATCTGATCGACGAACCAGCCGTTGATTCCTTCGTCGAAGTGCGGTGGCTTGATCCCGAGGAAGAGAAGTCGCAGAAACGCGCCGAGCGCTATAATCATCCACGGCGTCCAATCGACCGCCCCGGCGCGCTCTGTCAGTTGGTCCAGCCGCTCGCCGAGCGTGGGAGAATCTCCTCGCACGGCGTCGCCTGCGCTGTTAGTACGCGCCTCAATGCGCATTCTCGTGACGGGCGGCTGCGGCTTCATTGGGAGCAACTTTATTCGGTATATCTTGGAACATTACAAGCCGGCGTATCTCAGCAACGTCGACGTACTGACCTATGCCGGAAATCTTTCGAATCTTGACGGAGTCGCGCAGACACACGGCGATCGCTACGAGTTCTTCCAGGCCGACATTGCGAGCGTACATCAGATGGACGCCTTGATGTCGAAGCACTCCTTCTTCGCCATCGTGAATTTCGCGGCCGAGTCGCATGTCGACCGCAGCATCGATTCGCCGCAGAATTTCATCCACACCAATGTCGTCGGCACAAGTGTATTGCTCGATTGCGCGCGGCGGCACGGCATCCAGCGTTTTGTCCAAATCTCGACCGATGAAGTCTATGGCTCATTAGGCGCGGAAGGGAAATTCACCGAACAATCTCCGCTTGAGCCGAGTTCGCCCTATTCCGCAAGCAAAGCCGGCGCCGACCTCCTGGCGCTGGCCTGCCACACAACATTTGGCCAGGAAGTTGTCGTCACGCGTTGTTCGAACAACTACGGCCCCTACCAATTTCCCGAAAAACTCATCCCGCTCATGATCATCAAAGCAATGCGCGCCGAACCACTCCCGGTCTACGGCGACGGATTAAACGTGCGCGACTGGATTCATGTCGAGGATCATTGCGCGGCGATTGTCGCGGCGTTGTTCGAGGGAAAACCGGGTGCCGTCTATAATTTTGGCGGCAACAGCGAGATGGCAAATCTCGAGACCGTGAAGCTGATCCTGGAGAAACTGGGTAAACCGCAAAGTCTCATTTCATACGTCCCGGACCGGCCTGGGCACGATCGCCGCTACGCGATCGATTCCACTTTCGCGCAGCGAGAACTGACCTGGACGCCAAGGCACGATTTCGGCGAAAGCCTGTTCGCCACGATCGATTGGTATCTGAACAACCGCGCCTGGTGGGAACCGCTGCTTGCACGCGCCGGGCGTTATTGATGCGCGAGCTTTTGCCGAAATCGGTGAAACGATTCAATTATAAGCCCGCTTCATCATGATGCGACCAATAGAGGGTGGGGCGAGACTCCGTTGAGCCTGATCTCGACGAATTCATTGCATTGTTTGCATGAGCATCCTATCCAACCGCGCCCTCACCATCTTGCACGAGTGGGTACAATCGGACAGTTTGCGACGGCATTGCTATGCGGTGGCGGATTCCATGCGACACTTCGCGCAAAGAGAAGGCGCCGACGCCGATTTATGGGAAGCGGTAGGACTGCTCCACGACATGGATTACGAGCGCCATCCGAACCAGGAGCAGAGCCCGACCGACGGCCACCCGTTCGTAGCAGTGGTCTGGCTGCGCGAGCAGGGCTGGGGCGAAGAGGTCTGCCACGCAATTCTGTCGCATGCGAATTACGCCGGCCTTGCGCGCGAGACGCCCCTCGAGCAAACGCTTTACGCAGTCGATGAACTGAGCGGATTCGTCATGGCCGTGGCGCGCGTTCGCCCATCAAAGAGTATCGAGGAAGTAGACGTCCCGGCGGTGAAAAAGAAGATGAAAGACAAGGCGTTTGCCCGCGCTGTAAGCCGCGAGGACATCGTGCGTGGCGCGACCGAGCTGGGAATGCCGCTGGAGGATCTAATCGATGGGGTAATCACCGCGTTGAGCGGTGATGCGCAACGGCTGGCGCTGGCCGGACCCATAAGTTAAAAACGGGAAACGGGTGGATTGGGCCTCGTCGTCGTTTGCTGCGAGTGCTGAGATGATGGTTGCTCGATGCCTTGTCATCTCCTTTTGTTATTCACGATTTGCCCGCGTCAGCTGCAGAGTTTGTGTTTGCGTTTGCCGGGGCGGTGGAGCATGTTCGCCGTCCGCCGCGCCGACCGCAGCTTGAGCGGTTCGCGCGGCGAATGATTTACCTATGGCGAACATGACAGAATTAGTGCCCGAACTACTCGAAGCAGGAGTGCATTTCGGCCACCAAACCAAGCGCTGGAACCCGAAGATGAAGCCGTTCATCTTCGAAAAGCGCAACCAGATTTACATCATTAATCTGGATGAAACGGTCCAGCAGCTGCAGCGCGCGACCGATTTCCTCCAGGAGGTGACGCGCCGCGGCGGGAAAATCCTATTCGTCGGTTGCAAGAAGCAGGCGCAGGAGGCGGTGAAAGAAGCGGCCGTCGCGTGCGGGCAGTATTACGTGAATCAACGCTGGCTCGGCGGGACGCTAACGAATCTAGCGACGATCCGGAAGAGCATTGGCCGGCTCAAATACATCGAGGAGATCGAACAATCTCCGGACTTCAAGAAGATGGGCAAACAGGAGCTGGCGGCGTTGAATCGCGAGGCGGCCAAGCTGCGGCGGAACCTGGACGGCATTCTCGAAATGGCGCAGTTGCCGAACGCGATGGTGATAATCGACACCACGCGCGAGGAGAACGCCGTGAACGAAGCGCGGCGGCTTGGCATCCCAACGGTCGCGGTCGTCGATACGAATGCCGACCCTGAGGTGATCGATTATCCGATTGCGGGGAATGATGACGCGATTCGCGCGATTCGTGTCGTTTTGCAGAAGCTCGTCGACGCTATCGTGTCGGCGAACGGGGAAGCGAGGGTGCGCGAGCAGGTCGAGATGGCCGGCGTGTCGGCCTAGCGGAGAATTGCAGGGCTGCGTCTCGCTTGCCGCTTATCATCGGCGGGCGTAGAACGCCTGCTGTGCATCTTTATGGAAGTAAATCCTCAACTCGTTAAACAGCTTCGGGAGAAAACGAACGCTGGCTTCATGGATTGCAAGCGTGCGCTGGCCGAATCGCAGGGGGACCTGGAGAAAGCCGAGGCGGCACTGCGGACGAAGGGGATAGCGGGCGCGAGCAAGAAGGCTTCACGCGCGACCAAAGAAGGTGTTGTCGCTTCCTATATCCACCTGCAGGGCAAGGTGGGCGTTCTGATGGAAGTCAATTGCGAGACCGATTTCGTGGCTAAGAACGAGAACTTCCGCGAGTTCGTGAAAGATATTACCTTGCACATTGCGGCGGCCCATCCTCTCTACGTCAGCCGCGAAGAGGTTCCCGCGAAAGAGGTGGAGTCGGAGCGGGCGATCTACGCGGCGCAGGTGCAGGGAAAGCCGGAAAACGTCGTCGGCAAAATCGTTCAGGGTAAGCTCGACAAATTTTACAGCACCGTTTGTCTGCTCGAGCAGGGATTTATTAAGAACCCCGATCAGACCGTGAAAGAGCTCGTCTCGAGCAAGATCGCAGAGCTCGGCGAAAATATCGTCATCCGGCGTTTTACGCGGTATCTCGTCGGTGAGCCGCTGGCGCAGGAAGCGACATCCTCAACGGAAGCCGAACAGGCGGCGTGAGCCGTTGCGGCTTCCTGGAGGACCGCCATCCTAGCGGTGGGCCGGCTGGCGGCGCTGTGCGCGAAACCAAAGGCCGGGCGCCTCTTGTCCTAACAGGCTGGAAGCCTTTTCTCCGCCGCTTGTCGGAAGTCGACTTTTGCAATCGTTCCACGTGGCTGCACCTCGCCCGCTTTGCACGAAGGCAAACCGATTTGAGTTGCACATTTCCACACGCACGCGCGCCCTGCGCTTCGTTTCCTTTTTGCGTAGTACTCCCTGAACGTCGGCCTCTCGGCTGCGCAGGGTCCGCTTGAACGCAAACCAACCGACACGAGAGGATTCATGAAAATAGATTCGTTAAGCACGTTATTGGAAGAGGAATTGAAAGATATTTACAGCGCCGAGAAACAGCTTGTGAAAGCACTGCCGAAGATGGCGAAGAAAGCTTCATCGGAAGAGTTGCGGGACGCGCTTGAGGAGCATCTCGAAGTCACGAAACGCCAGGTGACGCGCTTGGAGAAGGTTTTCGAAAGCCTCGGCAAGAGCGCCAAGGCGAAGACCTGCGAGGCGATGAAAGGCCTGATCAAAGAGGCGGAGGAAATGATGGAGGAAGACGCGGAGGAGTCCGTCATGGATGCGGCAATCATCGGCTGCGCCCAGAAGGTGGAGCATTACGAAATCGCCAGCTATGGCACGGTCCGCACCTGGGCCGAACGGGAAGGGCATACTGACGCAGTCCGCTTCCTCGAAGAAACGCTGGAGGAGGAGGTTGAGGCCGACCAACGGCTCACCGGCATCGCCGACAGCAAAGTCAACGAACGGGCGGCCACAGGCGGGCGCAGGAGTTCAGGTTCGCTGCGCGGCGTGAGCTCCAGAAAAGCCACCAGCCGTTCGGGTCGCTAAAAGAAACGCCGGACAGCATCAATTCGACGCCACCGTAGTCCGAGCGATTGCGGTGGCGTTTTCGTTTCCTGTAGCGTCGGTCCAGGACCTTCACGTATTGTATGGCATAACTCGGCGGCCATAGACCGCCGCTACAGAGCGCGATGGGGCTGAAAGAATACAAAGCGAAGCGGAACTTCACCGCGACGGCCGAGCCGAAAGGCGGCAAGCCGCTGCCGAAGGCGGTGAAAGGCGCTTCGCGTTTTGTCATTCAAAAACACGATGCGAGCCGTTTGCACTACGACTTCCGGCTCGAGATGGCGGGGGTGTTGAAATCATGGGCTGTCCCGAAAGGGCTCCCATGGGGAAAAGGGGAGAAGCATCTTGCGGTCGAGGTCGAAGATCATCCGGTCGAGTACGCGACATTCGAGGGCATCATTCCACAGGGACAATATGGCGGCGGCACGGTCATGGTTTGGGATCGGGGAAATTATTATGTTTACGGCGAGAAGCCCCTGGAAGCATTGCGTGAGGGCAGAATGCACATCGTGCTCAAGGGGGAGAAGGCGCGCGGGGAATGGGCGCTGATTCGCACCCGAATGGAAGCGGGCAAGCCGCAGTGGTTATTGCTGAAGAGTGGTGAGAACCTGCGGGAGATTTCGAAGAAACTCGACGACCAGTCGGTGAAAACGGGCCGCACGATGCAGCAGATCGCGGACGAACGCGACGCAGAGTGGCAATCGAATCGCGAAGGGTCTGATCAACCGACGGTGAAATCTCGCGTTAAGGCGGCGGTTAAAAAAAAAGAAGCCGGTAAGAAAAATGACGTAGGACGCGATCGCCCGGGGCGCGGCGGAGACGTGGCGCCACTTTCCAAGTCGCGATCGGATCGAGAGCAAGGAAACGTGCGCCACGACGGACAGCGCAGCGCGCTGTCGCTGCCAAGGAATCTTCCCTCGGGCAAGCCGCGCTTTGTCGAACCGATGAAGCCGAAACTGCTGGATGCGCCGCCGCCCGGCGACTGGATTTATGAGCTGAAGTTCGATGGCATACGCTTGCTCGCGATCAGGGATGGCGACGCGGTCAGTCTTCTTTCGCGGAATCAAAACGAATTACGCGCGAGATTTCCGGAGATTGTGGAAGCGATTGGGAAACTTCCGGCGAACGATTGCGTGATCGACGGGGAGGTAGTGGCACTGGATGAGGTGGGACGCTCGTCTTTTCAACTGCTGCAAGCGCGCGAGATGGAGGGCAGAAAGTCGCCGGTTTATTATTACGTCTTCGATTTATTGCAGGCCGGCGGGCGATCGTGTCTCGGCGCGCCGCTCATCCAACGCAAGGAATGGCTCGCCCATCTCTGCGCGGGCGCGAGCGATCCGATCCGCCTCTCCGGCCAGATCAAAGGAGATCCAGCCGCGTTGTTGAAAGAAGTACAGCGCCGTGGACTGGAAGGAATTATCGGAAAGCAACGCGATTCGACCTACGAAGCCGGCCGGCGGAGCGGCGCGTGGATCAAATTAAAATGCGTGAACGAGCAGGAATTTGTCATTGGTGGATACACGCCGCCGGCTGGGGCGCGCAGACATTTCGGCGCATTGCTCGTTGGGTACTATGACGCGAAGAAGCTTTTGTTCGCGGGGAAGGTCGGGACGGGTTTCGATAACAAGCTCCTGGCGAAACTCCATGCGCAGTTCCGAGAGGAGACGCGGGATGATTGTCCGTTTGCGGATCTGCCCTCAAAGCAAGGCGGCCAGTGGGTGCAGGGGATCACGCCCGCGATGATGCGGCGGTGTCATTGGGTCAATCCGGTGTTCGTCTGTCAGGTGAAATTCGCGGAGTGGACCCGCGACGCGAAGCTGCGTCAGCCAGTCTTTCTCGGAATTCGCGAAGACAGGAAAGCGATGGAAGTGAGGCGCGAAAAAGCGCAGCCTGCCGGTTAGCTTGCCCCCCTGTCATCCTGAGCCGCGCAGACGGCGAAGGACCTCTCCGTTCGTTACGCGTTTACGATGAATTACCAGCCATCGCTCTGCTCCGCGCGATCTCGTACACGCTAGCGTTCGTGATTTTGCGGGGTCCATCGCCGTCTGCGCGGCTCAGGATGACATCGCCTTGAACCCCGCGACCTGATTCTTATTTGTAGCGCCGGCCGTGTTTCATGATGAAATCGACGCGCTGGAGGAGATCGATGTAGCGAAGAACATCGCCTTTTACCGCGATAATATCGGCGAATTTGCCTTTGCTGATGGAA
>JBDTYN010000017.1:0-4821 GCA_040005675.1 Chthoniobacterales bacterium | reverse complement strand
GGCCGTAGCACAGCTTGGTAGTGCGCTTGAATGGGGTTCAAGAGGTCGCGGGTTCAAATCCCGCCGGCCCGATTCCTGCAGCGGCGGTCTATGACCGCCGACCCTCTGCAGTCGATTCTATTCGGCGGTCGTAGACCGTCGCTACAGTCTGCATTAACCTTCGCGCTTATGCTGAGCGCTGGAATTGTCGGCCTGCCGAACGTTGGAAAATCCACCCTTTTCAACGCGGTCACCCGCACGCGAAAAGCTCAGGCTGCGAATTATCCCTTCTGCACGATTGACCCAAACCTAGGCGTTGTGATCGTGCCGGATTCGCGTCTCGAGGTGCTCTCGAAGCTTTCGCATTCACAGAAAATCATTCCCGCGGCGGTCGAGTTCGTTGACATCGCGGGTCTGGTGAAAGGCGCGAGCGCCGGTGAAGGGCTCGGCAACCAATTTCTCAGTCACATCCGCGAGGTAGACGCGATCGTGCAGGTCGTGCGTTGTTTCGAGAACGCCGATATCCATCATGTCAGCGCGACGATTGATCCGATCCGCGATATCGAGGTGATCAACACAGAGCTGGCTCTGGCCGATCTGGCGTCGCTTCAGAAACGCAAAGAGCGATCACAGAAGGAGGTCCGCGCCGGATCGAAGGCCGCGAAAGCGGAAGCTGCAATCATCGAGAAGCTCCTCCCGCACCTCGACGCCGGTAAACCAGCGATCACGGCGACGTTGAGCGATGACGAGAAGACGATCGCCCGCGATTTTTTTCTCCTGACTTCAAAGCCTACGCTCTTCGCCTGCAACGTCGGCGAATCCGATCTGGCGGCCATTTCGCAGAGCGACGACGCAAATGCGGCCAGTCGGCACGTCGCGGCCGTGCAGGAATATGCGCGTCATCATTTCGCGACGGAAGCGGTCGTGATTAGCGCGCAGATCGAAAGCGAACTGGTCGATCTGAGCGATTCCGAGGCGGGAGAATATCTGCGTGATCTGGGTGTTTCGAGCAGCGGCGTCAGCGCGTTGATTCGCGCGGTTTATCATCTCCTCGGACTACGCACCTACCTGACGACTGGCGAGAAGGAGACACGCGCATGGACGATCCATGAGGGTGACAAGGCGCCGGCGGCCGCGGGCGTGATTCATTCCGACTTCGAGCGCGGCTTCATCGCAGCCGAGACGGTCCATTTCGACGATCTGGTCGCGCTGGGGTCGTTCGCGAAGGCGCGCGAAGCGGGGAAGCTGAGGATTGAAGGGAAGGAATATGTCGTGCGCGATGGGGACGTGGTGGAGTTTCGGTTTAATGTGTGAACGGAAACCGCTGTCATCCTGAGCCGCCCGTTCGACTCATTGATTCGCTCAGGGCGGGCTCCCACGGCGAAGGACCTCTCATTGGGGGCCTGGATCACCGCATACCAGCAGTGTGACACGGATCAAGTAGCGAGCTCCTTCGGCGCGCTCCGCCAGCCTCAGGATGACAGAATTGGACCCGCGCCCTAAAGGTCACGACGACATCGGTTGCGACCAATCGCACCGCCAGACTTCTCAGCTCTCTATTCCGAGAAGTAGAGAATCCGGCCGCACTGCTCGCAGCTGACGATTTCTTTTCCGCCTTTCACGCGGACGGCGGTCTGCGCGGTGATCTTCATGTGACAGCCGGTGCAAACTTCGTGTTCGAGCGCGACGACCGCCGCGTCGCCCTTACTCGCGAACAGACGCTCGAACCGGTCGAGTAGATCCTCGTCGACCTCCTTCGCAATCTCTGTTCGCTCTTTTTTCAAGTCTTCCAATTGCGTTTGCAGCGCTGTCGCCTTCTCGTCGAGACCGGTCACCTGCCGACCGATCGAAGCTCTGGCCGCACCGGCGCTTTTTTCTTCCACGACTACCTCACCCTTCACCCGGTCACCCTGTTCCATGAGCTCGAGTTCCTGGTCCTCGATCGCGGTGATCTCTTTTTGATAGCGCTCGATCTCGTGTCCGAGCGCGGCGAACTCGTCATTCTTGCGCGTCTCGTATTGCTGCGTTCGCAGGCGGGCAATGCTGCCGTTGCGCGTGCCGACATCGAGCTCGAGCTTTTTGCGATCCACTTCCAGGTGACGCGCCCGCAATTTCAGCGCCTCCAATTTCGCGATTGTCGCCGCAAGCTGCGCATCGAGCTGCTGTCGTTGCAACGGCAGGTTGCGCATCTCAGACTGAATCTGCCGGATCTTTTGCTCTCGATTTTGCAGGACGAGCAATCGCTCCAACTCCGGTTGCACGCGCGGATGTTAGGGGTTGGCCCGAAGCGCGTCAACCGCTGCGCCCTCAGAAGCGCCGAACTTCCCGGTAGCGGCCTTGGGATCGCGCGGAGTGAGGGATCCCATTCGCGGTGGTGTTTCTCTCGCAAATTCACTGATCCGGCGCGCTTTGATGCTGTCAATTTCTGAGCGCGTCGCGTACAATTTTCTGCGGTGATTGTCCTCCGCCTTTTTACAGTTCGACTTTTCCTCGCCGTGGGGGCGCTCCTGGCAATCGTCGCCGTCCTTTCGCGTTCGATCTCGACATTGCACCGTGCAGAAGCAATCGCTCCGCGGAATTTTGTTCCCCCTGTTAAAACAACTCCCGCCGAAGGCATCGCCTACGCGAGATCAGGCGCAGCACGAAGTTCCTCCATGATCCGCGGCTGTTTCGTGACGGAGTTCGATCCGACTTCAGCGACGGCACACGGGCGCGCGCCTCTTCTAATCGCGACGCTGACGCAGAGTTGGCGCCAAATGAACGATCTTTTGAAAGCTGGAGCGGCGGCGACGGCCGCGGATGACGCTGGTTTAACGCCTCTCATGGTCGCGGCCGCCCATGGTAGCGTCGAGGCAATTCAGGCGCTACTCGGTGCCGGTGCGCCTCTCGATGTGACGGATCGTTCCGGCCGCACGGCGCTGCATCGGGCCATTATCGGCGGTCACCTCTCCGCAGTGAAGCTGCTTTTGACCCGAACGTCGGGGAGCGAGCTGCGGCCGTGGAGTGAAAGAGACCTGCTCGACGTAACGTTTGAAACGGGAAATTGGCAGGTCCTTCAACCTGTGCTTGAGGATGTCTCTCCAGCCCTTGAATGGACCGATCCTGCGCTACGCGTTTTGCAAAGGACGCTGCGGGACGGTGACGTGGCACACCTGCGCCTCTTGCTCAGCCGTGAACTCCAACCGCCGCCCCTGCAAAACCGCACAGTTCCGCTCCTTGCCCACGCGATCGTCACCGGCGACGCCCCTGTTTTCCAAATGCTTCTGAAAGCCGGGGCCGACCCGAATACGACGTTGCCGACGCCGCCCGATAAGAGACTGTTGGAAGAGATCTCATCGAACTACCTTCGCCAGTACGTCGAGACAGACTCCGGCATCAGCGTTCTGATGCTCGCTGCCGGTCTCGGCAAAGCTGAGTTTGTTCGCGCGCTGCTCGATTGCGGCGCAGACCGCAACCGCAGCACCGCGCATGATAAAATGCTGGCGCTCTATTTCGCGACGCGCAGTAAAACCTGGCAAGGAACGCAAATGCTTCTCGGCCGCGGGCCGGCGCCAGAGGAATTGCGAATCGAGATCTCGCTTGCTGGTCAAACCGCGGCCGTGATTAAGAACGGCCAAACCATCTTCCGAACCGCCTGCTCCACCGGCCGCGATGGACATTCCACCCCTGCCGGTTACTACGTTATCACCGACAAGGATCGCGATCACCGCTCCACGATTTACAAAGTGACGATGCCGTTCTTCATGCGCCTGAACTGCCGCGATTTCGGCATGCACGCAGGCGTGGTCGCGAACCCGCACGCCTCGCACGGGTGCGTCCGGCTGCCGTTGGAAGCAGCTCAGAAATTATTCGCAGGAATTCCAGTAGGCACAGTCGTCGCGATCAACTGATCCGCGAGCGCCAGACGCTGCGCGGCGCCTAGAGCCCGCTCGCGACTTCCTGGATGAGCGCGTCGAGCTTGTTGAGATCCACCGGTTTGATCAGGTGCTGGTGAAAACCGACCTCGTGACTCCGTTGGATATCATCTTCCATTCCGAAACCGGTCAGCGCTATTCCGATCAGCGGCTGGCTCGCCCCGAGCTGCTGCATCAGGTCAAGACCAGTTCCGTCCGGCAACCCAATGTCGCTGACCAACACGTCAAACTGCTCCTGCGCGGCGCAGGTCAGCGCAGTGCGGAGACTGTTCGCCGGCTGGACGTGGTAGCCGCGACGGCGCAAAAGATTCGTGAGCGAGCGGTTCGTGTCTTCATGATCTTCGACCAGCAGGATGCGCATCGATTTCCGCTGGCCGTTCGCCAGTGGTTTGTGGACGGTGTTTGGCGTCGTGGCCCCTTCGGCGAGGGGGAAAACGACGGTGAATGTCGCACCTTTTCCCCTGCCCTCGCTTTCCGCGGTGATGCGGCCGTTGTGCGTTTCGACCAATGCCTTGCTGATGGCGAGGCCGAGACCAAGGCCTCCGAGCCGTGCCCGTTCGCCCTGTTCGAAGGCCTTGAAA
Source organism: Chthoniobacterales bacterium (assembly GCA_040005675.1). Classification (GTDB taxonomy): domain Bacteria; phylum Verrucomicrobiota; class Verrucomicrobiia; order Chthoniobacterales; family UBA10450; genus JACCXL01. The sequence goes on along the minus strand of JBDTYN010000017.1, from coordinate 347 downwards.
ATTTTCGGCAACGAATCTGCGTCAATCCCGACTCCGTTATCGCTGATCATGACACGCAACTCCCTATCGCCGTCGTTCGCGGTTCGGACGCGCAGTTGTCCGCCTTCCGGCGTGAACTTCACGGAGTTTTTGATCAGGTTCCAGAAGATCTGCTGCAAACGCGCCGGATCGGCGAAAAGGTTTACTTTGGGCGCAGTGAGATCGAGCTGAAGCGCGAGCTTTTTGTGCGCTAATTCGGACTGGCAAATTTCCAGCGCATTGCGCAGGAGGATGTGCGCATCGACGAGCTCAAGACTGAGCTGCACCTTGCCTTTGCTGATGCGGGTTAGATCGAGCAGATCATCGAT
>JBDTYN010000016.1:0-4879 GCA_040005675.1 Chthoniobacterales bacterium | reverse complement strand
ATCGATGTCCATCTCCCCTTCGAGGAGCTTCCGCAGTCGGACCAGACGTTTGTCATTGAAGGCGAGAAGCGCTCCGGCGGCGAGTATGAAGATGATGACGAGGGCGACCGCTGGTACGGCGTGCGCGGCTTTTTCAAATGGCTCGAGAGCAAGACATACAAAATGCACGTGCGGGTATTGCTCAGTCGCTACCGCGCTTACACAACCTGCCCGAGCTGTCACGGCGGCAGATTCCAACCAGAGACGCTGAACTACCGGATCTGTGACGCAAGTTTCCAACTCGCGCATTCCAAGGCACGCCACCCGGAACGCTGCGCAACCCTGACACTCCCTGCATTCCAAGCTCTCTCGATCTCCGACGCGCTCTCTCTCCTCGCCACCGTCACGATCCCGCCTAACGACTCTACGGCGGAAATGTTGCGGAATGAAATCGTCGCGCGGCTTCGCTATCTTTGCGAGGTCGGGCTCGGCTACCTGACGCTCGACCGTTCGACCCGCACTCTCAGCGGTGGCGAAGTGCAGCGCGTGAACCTGACGACCTGTCTGGGCGCGTCGCTTGTGAACACCCTCTTTGTGATGGACGAACCAAGTGTCGGTCTGCACCCGCGCGACATCGGACGGCTCATTCGCGTAATGGAAAATCTGCGCGATAAAGGCAACACGCTCCTCGTCGTCGAGCACGAGGAGTCGATCATACGCGCGGCAGACAACCTGATCGACCTCGGTCCCGGGCGGGGGGAGCGCGGCGGCGAGCTTGTTTTCACGGGCGGGCTCGCGGAGATGCTGGGGAGCGCACGTGGCCCGCGTGCCAGAGTCAGAGGCTCTCCGACTCCCGACGTTTTGCGGCGAGCCGCCGCGAACAGCACGCCAGTGGCGTGCGCTCCCAAATCTCTGACGCGCGATTACCTCAGCGGTCGCAAATCAATTCCGCTGCCGAAATCGCGCCGGAAATTTGCATCTGTGGTAAAGATCACGGGCGCGCGCGCGCATAATCTGCGCAACATCGATGTCGAAATCCCGCTCGGCGTTTTCACCTGTGTCACGGGCGTTTCCGGTTCCGGCAAATCGACGCTCATCCATGACGTCCTGCATCGCAATCTGATGCGCGCAAAGGGCCAGGCGACAGAACAGGAACCTGGGGCATGCAAATCCGTAACCGGGGTTCATCGGATCGGCGAAGTGGTGATGGTCGACCAGACACAGTTAGCGCGCACCCCGCGATCCACGCCGATCCTTTACCTCGGTCTTTACGATCGTGTGCGCGAATTGTTTGCGGCCCTGCCGGAGGCACAGGCGCAGGGCCTGACCGCCAGCGCCTTCTCATTCAACTCGGGAAGCGGGCGATGTGAGCGCTGCTCTGGCACCGGCTTCGAGAAGATCGAGATGCAGTTTCTGAGCGACCTTTATGTGCGATGTGCGGAATGCGAGGGCCGCCGTTTTCAGCCACACGTCCTGAAGGTGAAACTACACGGCCGTTCGATTCACGACCTGCTCGAGATGACGGTCTGCGAGGCGATTCAGTTTTTCGCGCAGCTTGGCGAATCGGCCAGGCTCGGCGATCGACTCGACGTTTTAGACGAAGTCGGCCTCGGTTATTTGCGTCTGGGGCAACCGCTGAACACGCTTTCGGGCGGCGAATCGCAGCGACTGAAGCTTGTCGCGCACCTTGGCGATGATCCCAGACAAAATGGGGAATCGCCGCATGGCAAGCTGCTGATCTTCGACGAACCGACGACCGGCCTGCACTTCGACGACGTTGCGTTGCTCTTGAAAGTTTTTCAGCGGTTGGTCGCGGCGGGGAACAGCGTCGTCGTGATCGAGCACAACCTTGAAGTGATCAAAAGCGCGGATTGGATCATCGATCTTGGTCCAGAAGCCGGGAGTGAAGGTGGCGAAGTCGTGGCGGTCGGAACGCCGGAGCAGGTGGCGAAAATCGAAGCTAGTCACACCGGAAGATTTCTCAAAGATGTGCTCAATCGCTTCCGCGAGCACAATCGTTCCGTCATCCTGAGCCGCGACGACGGTGAAGGATCTCGCAACGGTTCACCGGATAATGAGAGGTCCCTCGCTTCCGCTCGGGATGACAGCGTCGAGCTCGCCCGGGCCGCGGAAACCCCGTCCGTTTATCGAGCGAATGGCAGAGCCGCCGCAATCGCCATCCGAGGCGCGCGCGAGCATAATCTTAAAAATCTCTCCGTCGAAATCCCGCGCGACAAGATGGTCATCATTACGGGCCTGAGCGGTTCCGGGAAATCGACGCTCGCGTTCGACATCCTGTTTTCGGAAGGGCAGCGACGTTTTCTCGACAGCATGTCGCCCTACGCGCGACAGTTCGTGGAGCAACTCGAAAAACCGGACGTCGATTTGGTGGAAGGCGTGCCGCCAAGTGTGGCGATTGAACAACGCGTCACCCGCGGGGGTGGGAAATCGACCGTCGCGACGGTTACGGAAGTGTACCATTTCCTGCGGCTGCTCTTCGCGAAGACGGGAACACAGTTCTGTCCCGAATGTGATTTGCCGGTCGAGAAGCAAAGTCTCGCTGCAATCGTGAAGCAGGTAGAAGCGGCCGCGAAACGTGGGCCACTTAAGGTCCTGGCGCCCTTGGTCAAGGCGCGCAAAGGTTTTCACACTGATGTCGGCCGCTGGGCGGAGCGCCAGGGATTCGACACCATGTTCGTGGACGGTGAGCTGGTGCCTATCGACCGGTTTCGGAAGCTCGAGCGCTTCAAGGAACACACGATCGACGTAGTGGTCGGCGTGATTGATGCGAAGCGCATTCTAAAGGCGCGCAACCTCGTTCAGCGTGCCCTCGAGATCGGCCGGGGCACCGCGCATCTGCTCGACGCGAAACATCGCGTTACCGTTATGAGTACGGAGATGAGTTGTCCGGGTTGCGGGCGCGCCTTCGAGGAGCTTGATCCGCGAATCTTTTCGTTCAACTCGCCGCATGGCGCCTGCGAGGAATGCCGTGGCTTCGGCGAGATCTGGCCGGGTGCGAAATTAGAGTCCGACGACAGCGGTGAGTCTGTGCTCGAGAGCGAACTGGCCGCCGATCGAGCTTTCGAGGAGGTCGAGGAGGGTCAGGCGGGGTTGTGTCCGGCTTGTCACGGTTCACGTTTGAATGCGATTGCCCGGCATGTGCGTGTGCAAGGCCACACAATCGATGAATTCACTGCGCTCTCGGCGGGCGACGCCCGCGCGCTCGGTGGCAAGCTACGATTTCGCGGCACACAAAAAGCGGTTGCCGACGATCTCATTCCGGAAATCGAGCAGCGACTCCGTTTTATGGAGGACGTCGGTCTCGGCTATCTGGCGTTGGGGCGTTCGGCGAAGACGCTGAGCGGCGGCGAGTCGCAGCGTATTCGTCTGGCGGCGCAGCTCGGTTCGAACTTGCGCGGCGTCCTTTACGTACTGGACGAGCCAACGATCGGCTTGCATCCGCGCGACAATCTACGCCTGCTCGAGACGCTGACCGCGCTGCGGGAAAAGGGAAATTCGCTCGTGATCGTGGAGCACGACGAAGAGACGATGCGGCACGCGGACCACATCATCGATCTTGGTCCCGGCGCCGGGACTCACGGCGGCGAAATCGTTGCACAGGGCACGCTGGAACAAATCCGCAACAGTGCTCGTTCGGAAACGGGGCGCTGCTTAAAGACACCTTTGTGCCATCCGACCCGGAACGAGCGACGGTCGTTAGGAGAGGTGGAGCAATGGATTGAAGCCCGCGGCGCGCAGGCAAATAATTTGAAGAACATCGACGTGCGGTTTCCGGTTGGCCGGCTCTCGGTGATCACCGGGATTTCCGGGTCGGGAAAATCGACCTTGATGCGCGAAGTTCTGCTGCCGGCAGTACGCAATCAGCTCGGAGGGACACGCTCTGTCGCGTCCAGCCGCAGTAATCAGAAGATGGACACGACAGAGCGTGTCCCTCCGTCCATCACCGGTGCTGACGCATTCGAGGCCGTCTATGAAGTCGACCAGTCGCCGATTGGCAAAACGTCACGCTCGACTCCCGCCACTTACATCAAGGTCTTTGACGAGATCCGGAATCTCTATGCGCAGCTGCCCGTCTCACGTGTCCGTGGTTATATTTCGAGCCGGTTTTCGTTCAACGCGGAAGGCGGTCGCTGCGAAAGCTGTAAAGGCCAGGGTGTGATCAAGCTCGAGATGAGCTTCTTGCCGAGCAGCTATGTCCCCTGTGCAGACTGCGCCGGCCGGCGATACAACGCGCAGACCCTCGAAGTTCTCTATAACGAGAAGAGCATCGGCGCCGTCATGGAAATGACAGTCGAGCAGGCGGCGGAATTCTTCGCCGCGAACAACAAAATCGCGCGGCCGCTTTGGTTACTTGTCGACACGGGGCTCGGGTATTTGAAGCTTGGGCAGGCCAGTCCGACTTTGAGCGGCGGCGAAGCGCAACGGCTTAAGCTCGTGACGCAACTCACGCGCGGCATCGGCCGGGCGCAAAACGAGCGCTTGCGAAAAATGCGCAAACCACGGTCGACGCTCTACCTGCTCGAGGAACCGACGATCGGCCTGCATATGGCCGACGTCGAATTGCTCGTGAAAGTGCTGCATCGACTGGTCGATGAAGGCAACACCGTCATCGTGATCGAGCACAATCTCTGCGTTATCGCGGAGGCGGATTACGTCGTCGATATCGGGCCGGAGGCGGGCGCGGCGGGCGGAGAAATCGTCGCGAGCGGGACACCTGAAGAAGTAGCAAAAAATCGCATCAGTCGCACGGCGCCATTTTTGCGCGAGACGCTCGGGATTGGAAAGAATATGTCGTCGACTACAACGAGTCATCCTGAGCCGCGAAGACGGCGAAGGGCCTCGCGCAAAGAGTTGATTCACTCTGCCGTCTGAGATGGGT
>JBDTYN010000015.1:0-1721 GCA_040005675.1 Chthoniobacterales bacterium | reverse complement strand
GAGGCTGCGCCGCGGCAGAGGCACGTCGGCGGGGTTCGCGTCTACGAGTTGGACGCTTATCCTCGAGGCGGGCGGCACTGAAAGTTCCGACCAGACTCGCGATGCCCTGACGCAGCTCTGTTCGATCTACTGGCGACCTGTTTATCTGTTCCTTCGGCGGCGGGACTACAATTGGCATGATGCCGAGGATCTCACGCAAGGTTTCCTCGTCGATCTTATCGAGACGCGGTTCCATATCCACGCTGATCCCGACAAGGGACGATTTCGTTCCTTTCTTCTCGGTGCATTGAAAAACTTTCTGGCCAATAGAAAAGATTACGAGCACGCGCAAAAGCGTGGGCGCGACGTCAATTTCGTGCCGCTGACCGAAGTCAGCGAGCAGGAAGTAAATGAAATGGTAGCGCGCTACTATCGCTGGAATGCCGAAGAGAGCTACGAACGGGAGTGGGCCGTTGTTGTGCTTCGACGCGCAATCACCCTGCTGGATGAGGAATGTCGTCTGGCGGGGAAGAATCAGCTCTTCCATGCGTTAAAGGGTTACCTGGGAGCGGAGGGAATTGACGTTTTGCCTTACGAGGAAATTTCCAGGCAATTGTCCCGCTCCGTCGTCGCGCTGCGAAAAGATGTTTCGCGTTTTCGTCAGCGTTACCGGTCGATTTTACGCGAAGAAGTTCGCCAGACGGTGGCGAGCGAGAATGAAGTGGATGCCGAATTGCGTCACTTGTGCGCGGTCATGGCTCGTTAGGTGATCCCGTGCCGGCTCAAGCTCAAGCCAATTGTCAGGTCTGCGACAGCACGCTTGATTCTTCGTTAGGCGATCTGGGTTGTCCGGTGTGCCTTTTTCGGACTGGGCTGAGCGAGCTTCCGGAAATCGAGCACGAGAGCGCGCATCAATTTGGCTCGTACATCGTCGCGCAACGGGCCGATGGCATACCGGACGAGCTCGGGCGTGGATCGATGGGCATTACCTTTCGCGCGATTGATCGCACGCTCAATCGTCCGGTCGCATTGAAAATTATCGATCCAAGCCAGCACGGGAGCGATCGCGTTCGTGAACGCTTCATGCGCGAAGCGCGCGCGGCGGCCGGCCTGGACCATCCGAATATCGCCACCATTCATCACTTCGGGATTCATGAAGCCACCGGCCAATACTTTTACGCCATGGAATTGGTGGAAGGCGAAACGCTGGAAGAGCGGGTTCGGCGCACTGGGCCGATTGATTCCCAAACGGTTTTACGCATAGCCCGGCAAGTGGTCGCGGCGCTTACTGCGGCGGAGAAGCGCGGCCTTATTCATCGCGATCTTAAACCGGGCAACGTCATGCTCGCGTCAAAAGAAGGTGGAGCGCCCGAGGTAAAAGTGATCGACTTCGGTTTGGCCAAAGCTGTGACAGATGAAGGGGATCTCATGGTCATGACTCGCGATGGTTTCGTCGGCTCTCCGGCGTTCGCCAGTCCCGAGCAATTTGCCAAAGCGCGAGTCGATGTCCGGTCTGATGTTTTCTCGTTAGGCGCTACCCTCTGGTTTGCGCTAACAGGCAGGACGCCTTTCCCCGGTCAGAGCATCGAAGAAATCCAGGCCGAGCAACTAAGCGGCCGCCTCCCCATCCAGCAGCTAAAAGCCGCGGGGGTACCTGGCCGATTGATTTCGCTCCTCAAATCGATGCTGGCAGTCGAGCCCGCCGCGCGACCCGGTACCCGCGGGCTGGCGGAGCAACTGAA
>JBDTYN010000014.1:0-3850 GCA_040005675.1 Chthoniobacterales bacterium | reverse complement strand
GGCATCTGCACGTCATTGTCGACACGCCAAAGGGCAGCTGAAATAAGTTCAGCTGGGATGAAAAGCGGGGTTGTTCGAGCTCAGCGGCGTTCTGCCCGCGGGCGCCATTTTCCCCTACGATTTCGGATTTGTCCCAAACGCGCGGCGAAGACGGTGATGCGCTCGACGTTCTCGTGCTCATGGATAAGCCGGCATTCGCTGGCTGTCTGGTGACAGCGCGGCTGCTTGGGGTCATTGAGGCGGAACAAACCGAACGGGCCGGCGACAAGCAACGCAATGACCGATTGATTGCGGTCGCCGCCAACTCGCACAATCACGGCCATCTCGCGACGCTTGCAGACCTCAACACGAAGCTCGTGGACGAGATCGAGCACTTTTTCGTTTCCTACAACGACGCGAAAGGAAAGAAGTTCAAGCCGCTCGGCCGGTTCGGTCCTGGACGTGCCGTCGAGCTGGTCGAGAAGGGCGCCGAGGAAGCGAAGACGAAGCGGTAAGCCTCCTAGAATCTTAAACACACCGTGCGATGCGTCATTCGGTAGGGCGAGACTCTGTCGAGCCTGACGAGCGCTCAAAATGCAACCGGTGAAGGCTCGACGAGTCTCGCCCTACCCATTACTCCTACGTGCTTGGATCGTATTCCGCCTCAGTGGCCACCAGTCACCGTGTAGCCGGCGTTTCGCAGGTCTTCCGCCAAATCGGCCTCCATCTGCAACGCTGCGTCGTACGGCATCGGATTGAGATGTTCATACAATTCCGGAAGCAAACGGACGCCATACTTTGCCACGACCCACGCGGCCTGGTAGCCGTGCTTATGATTTTCGAATCGGTGCTCCGGCGGTAGTCCCGTCATACCCACATACACGCACGGTTTGAGCGGATCGCGCTTCGGATTGTTTCGGAGGATGGAACGGTGTATCGCGGCCGTCGAATCTAAAAGAATCACGTAGACGTTGTGATGAAAATTCGGTGCGGTTTGCGGCTTCTCTCGGCGAAATTTCATTCGCATCCTGCGCGCTTATCGACGCTCCCGTCACTGATGAGCGAGTCTGACCCGTCAGTCCCCGTGATCTCTTGCCTCACCCCTCAATCGTGTCGCCCTCATCGCTTTGGCGCCCGCCAGCCCATGGATCAGGCGATCTGCTGCGCCATTGGGAGCAGGCTGCCGTAAATCTGCTCGTAATGCTTCGCCGCGGTTGACCAGGAAAAGTCCTGCGCCATCGCGCGTTCCACCAGCCGATTCCAGACCGGGCGATCCTCGAATACTTCGAGTGCTCGTTTCACTGCGTCCCAAAGCGCCTCCGATGAACGTTCATAATAAAGGAAACCGTGGCCGGTGTCGGCGCTCGGATCGTAGTCTTCGATGATTTCCTGAATTCCACCGATCGCCCGTGCCACGGGCAGCGCTCCGTATTTCAAACTGTACATCGCGCTCAGCCCGCTCGGTTCGACGCGTGATGGAATCAGCGTCACGTCCGCGCCAGCCTCTATCAGATGAGCGAGGCTCTCGTCGTAAGCGGGCGAATAGGCGAAGCGGTTCGCATGTTTCCGGTCCGCCATCGACAGTGCGGTTGCGTAAGCGGGATCGCCTTCGCCAAGGATGATGAGCCGAACGTCTTCCGATAAAAGGCGGTCCAGAATCGGAATCAAGTCGTCGAAGCCTTTCTCCGGCACGAGCCGCGTCACCATGCCGAAGACCGGCCCGCGAGGGGCGGGAGCGAGGTTTAGTGCGCGGACGAGCAGGTCGCGACAAACGTCTTTGCCGAGCAGCCTATCGGCCGCGTATGTCATCGGCAAAAACTTATCGTTCGCCGGATCCCAGCGTCTGTAATCGGCGCCGTTGCCGATCACTGAAAGCCGGTGGGCGTGTTCACGCAGCACGACCTCCAGGCCGCCGCCCGCCGCCGTGGTCAGAATCTCGTGCTTGTAGTGCTGGCTCACGGTGATGAGCGCATCCGCAAAGACAATCCCGCCTTTCAAAAGATTCATGCGCCCGAAAAACTCCAGGCTGCTGGGCGTGAAATAACGTTCGGGCAGATTCGTCAGACTGAAATCGAGCCCCCAAAAACTGCCCTGCTCGGCAACGTGATGAATCGTTAATACCGTTTTGAACGGCAGCCGGTTTTCGTGGACCAGCACCGGCACGAGTGCCGCAGCCCAGTCGTGCACGTGCAGTACCTGCGGTGAGGGATTTAACCGGCGCGCCAGCTCCACAGCGGCTTTGCTGAAAAGGATGAAACGCGCGGCATTGTCCTCGTAGAGTTTGCCTCCTTCGCCGTACACACCGGTGCGGTCGAAAAACTCATCGCAACGCACGAAGAACAACTGGACGCCACCGGCCGTTCGTCCCTCTAGGAACTCGACAACGTACGTTTTGGTTCCCACCTGAACATCCGCCGTTACGCCAGCGTTGCGCGCTTCGACCAACATGTTCTCACGGATCTCGCGGTAGAACGGCAATACCAGCCCAACTTCGTGACCGCGTGCGCGCAGCTCTCCCGGCAGGGCTTCGAGCACGTCGACGAGCGCCGTCGCCCGCGCGAGCGGCGGACCTTCCGCGCTGATCATGAGGATTCTCATACGATCACGATTCTAACGGATATTCGCGCTCCACCCACTCCAGCGCCTCTTCGCGCGTCCGGAGAGATCCCTCGAGCTGTCGTGTCTCGACTGCCTCTAAAATCTCGGCGAAGCGCGGACCGGGCCTCATGCCCAAAGCGATCAGATCATCACCGCGCACGAGCGGCGGAGGAATGATCGGCTCGTTCGCGAATTCTTCACTCTTCTGCACAAGGAAATCGAAATTATCCAGCAGCCCATGGCTGCTCGCGCAATCGACGCGATGCAGCTCGAGCTCATCTGCGAAAGTCGGCCGGGCCATGAAACGTTTCAGCTTCGCAACCCTCATCCTCGGGACATCTTTGAACACCATATGCTGCCGCACTGCCTCCACCGTGGCGTCGATCTCCGCGCGCGAGAAGCGCAACCGCTCCATCACCGCCTCAGTCATTTCCGCGCCGACGCGGTCGTGGCCGTTGAAGCGGATACGACCGGTTTCGTCAACGCTCGCAGTCCGCGGTTTGCCGATGTCGTGAAAAAGCACACTGAAAACCAGCGGGAGCGAAACATGCTCCGGCAGCAGTTCGAGCATGATCCGCGTGTGCTGGAACACATCGCCTTCGGGATGGAACTGAGGAGGCTGCTCGCAACCTTTCATCGCAGTGAGCTCGGGTAGAATTGTTTCCATTAAACCGCTCGCGTCGAGCAAGTCCCAGCCGCGGGCCCGCTGCCGCGCAAGAAAAATGCGGACCAGCTCTTCCCGGATTCTCTCCGCACTGATCTCCGCGATCGAAGGTGCATGCGTCTGCACAGCCCGCCAGGTTTCCTCTTCGATCTGAAATTCCAGCACCGTCGCGAATCGTACCGCGCGCAGCAGCCGGAGGCGATCCTCGGCGAAACGCTGGTGCGGATCGCCGATTGCTCGAATGACACGCGCCTCGAAATCGGCTCGGCCGCTGACGTAGTCGATCACCGTGTCGGATTCGGGATCGAAGAACATCCCGTTGATGGTGAAGTCGCGCCGTTTCGCGTCCTCCTCGGCCGAGGAGAAATGTACCTCCGCCGGCCGCCGGCCATCAAGATACGCACCGTCGGAACGGAAGGTGGCTACCTCGAATTGCATGCCGTTTTCCAGCACCACGATCACCCCGAAGTGCGCACCGACTGCGTAAGTCCGCGGAAAAAGTTTCTGCACCTCTTCGGGTCGCGCATCCGTTGCGATGTCGATGTCCTTCGGAGTTTGTCCGCCTAACAAATCGCGGACGCAGCCGCCGGCGTAATAAGCGACGTAGCC
>JBDTYN010000013.1:0-3882 GCA_040005675.1 Chthoniobacterales bacterium | reverse complement strand
GCGGGGGCTCGAAGCGAAATTCCTTGTGTCGCACGTGGCCGGCGGGATATGAAATCCACCCGCCAATCCCAAGCGTTACCATCGCCAGAACGAGGGCGCCGCTCGCCAGGGGTGTCGACGTTCGCGGCCATTTCAGCGGCGCAAGAAGACCAGCCGCCGCCACACCCGCCAGAACATAAAAGGCGTAGATCAATTTCTCAGCGCGCGCCATGTGCTCATCGAGCCATTGGCCTCCGACTGTGTCCGACATGGACTTCACCCGGTCATAGGCAGCTTGCCCGTAATGGTAGGTTGGCCACGCGGAAAGCCCGGCCAAGAACAGCAAGATAAAAGCAGCCACAATTGCAGGACGTCGGCGATAGGCGAGCGCGACGATCATCGCCACGACGCCCATGCTCAGACCGTACACGGGCATCGGGTTGATGAGCACGTGCATGTACTCGGGCTCGTTTAGATGTTGAAGGAACGTATTCAATTTGACCGGCGAGCTGCGCGGAATGGCGGTTCGCGCCAAATTCGCGTGGGCAATTAAACTGTGTTTTGGGTGTTAATGAGCGGAGTCGAACCAGGATTTCTCCCAGCCCTTCATCTGCTCGATCTCTTTCGTCTGATCCTTTATGATCTTGTTCGCCAACTGCTGGAGGTCAGCGCGGTCGGTTCGGTCTGCGACTAACTTCGACATCGCGACGGCTCCCTGGTGATGCTCGCTCATCATCACGAGAAACTTTTTGTCGAAGTCAGCGTCCTTGGCTTCTTCAAGTCTTCCATCTCCTTCATCATCTTTTCCATCCCGGGCATTTGCTCCGTCGACCCGGCGCTTTCGCCATCCTTTTCCGCCATACGGATTGGAAACTTCCTTCGAAGTCTGCACCCAATCTTTCTTCAGCATCGGGCAATGCAGGACGTGGTAGCCCGCCTGGTCTTTCGCCACCGTCAGGGCGCGGTCGCTCAGTTTGCCGAACTCTGCGCGCGCGGTCTGGAGTGTGTCGGATTTGGCAAGAGCAGCGCCGGAATCGCCGAGCTCTCTTCCCGCTTTCTTTGCGGATGCAAGATCGTCTGCCGCCAAACAGGCCCGGGCTTTCTCGTAAGCAGCGAGGAATTGTTTGTCGCCGTCGGTGACGGCTGCCCGCGCCGGAGCGGTGAGCGCGAGGAGACTAAAAAGGCACACAGTGATGAGTGCCATGATGTTTTTTTTTATATTTCATAATGTTGGTTTCTTTGTTGGATCTTGGATTTCTCCTGCCGGACCGGTGCGGTAAGACAGACGGGAACGCGCAGCGGCGCATAACGCCGCTCGCGGTGCGAGCGAGCTAACGGTCCCGGCGATTCCTGCGACGCAGGATGCGAGCCGTCAGGCTAAAACGGGCGGAGCGTGAGCGAGAATGCTCCGCTGCAAAACAGATTCAGCAAACGAGTCGGCGCCCGGCGGGCCGGTATCCCACTCGAAAACCCGCCTCAGCTGCGACTCATCTCTGATCGGGATCAGGCCGGTGACGTATTCGTGCGCAGCAAAGGTCAATGCGTCGCACGCCGCGATACTCTTTGACAGCGTGAGCAAGGTGGCTCGCAAGACCTTGCAACATTCAACTCCACTCTCGGGATTCTGCTTGGCTGGTGAATGGTTCGCCGGCTTCGTGTCGTGGCAACTCGCCGTCGGCAATTTCGCCGCGCCATCAAAGGCGGCCAACGCGCAATGGTTCGAAATCGCGAGCCAGGCGGCGAAGCTGACCGCAACGATTGGCACGCGCACAATGCGGTTGGTGAGCAGATTCACGGCCATAATTAGTCGCTCGAGACAAGCGGATGTTCAAATTTAACGTGTGCGAGGGGCGATCGGCGCCAGATGACTGCCTTCCTCTGGACGTCTTACCGCGAGGCAGTAATTACCGCGCAAGACTCGGAGGAACTGGGCAGAAAGGCGGAAGCGCGCCGTGCTATGTTTGACTGTATGGGTTTCATGTTCTTCATCCCGGACGATGGTGTCCCGCTGAGGGAGGAACGCCCATTGCGAACTCCAACGCTCGTCGGCGCAGCGGTAGGTTGATTGCAGCAGACTATGGAGAAGGTAACTCTCGAAGCAAAATTCGCCTCATTCACCGAACACTGGCGGCCAAAGGTTGTGGCCGAGTTGAATGCCCAGGAAGTGAAGCTGGTAAAATTCAAAGGCGAGTTTGTCTGGCACCAACATGTGCGCGAGGACGAAATGTTTCTGGTCTGGCGTGGACGGATGCGCATCGAATTCCGCGATCGCGTTATCGATCTCAACCCCGGTGAATTCCTCGTTGTCCCGCGGGGTGTTGAGCACCGGACGCTCGCGCACGAGGAGGCGGAAGTCCTGATCTTCGAGCCAGCGGCGACCCGAAACACCGGCGAAGTAGTCGACGATAAATTCACCGCCCCGAACGGCGTACCGATTTGAAGAAGGTAGCGTACGCTTCCAGCTTGCGACCAGAGAAAGGGGCAGCCGGAGGCTTGCGGTGCTAGGCGCTGTCCTCCAATACGATCGTCGCGATGGCGTGATGATCAGTATGCGCGAGGCTGATCCAAATCGCACTGGCGCCACGCTGCTCGGCCAGAGTTTTTGCGCCGCCTTCCAGGACAACGAATGGCTGACCGCTGGGCTGACGCCGCACATCAATATCGCGCCATCCCATGGCTCGTCCGATACCGGTCCCAAAGGCTTTTGAGAGCGCTTCCTTCGCTGCGAAACGGGCTGCAAAATGACGCGACGGATATTTCATCGATTGGCAATACTCGATTTCACCCGCAGTAAAAACGCGGTGGATAAAACGCTCTCCGAACCGTTCCAGCGAATGCTCGATGCGCGCGTTCTCGACCAAGTCGACGCCAATCCCGAGCACACTCATCGGGCGGAGTTTCGCATCGCAGCGAGCATTTCTCGTACGGCGGTTTCAAAACCGACCAGCATCGCGCGAGCGACAATCGAGTGGCCGATGTTCAACTCCGTCAGATGAGGAATTTTCCCAACGGACGCGATATTGCGGTAGTTGATTCCGTGGCCGGCGTTTACTTGCAGCTGGAATTTGTGGGCCTGCGCAGCCGCCTCGCATAATCGTTGTAGCTCCTGCTTCTCGACACTCGGAGTAAAGGCATTTGCCAGTTTACCGGTGTGCAGCTCCACAATCTCGACGCCCAACCCGCGCGCGGCATCGACCTGTTCGGGCAACGGATCGATGAACACGCTGACGCGAATGCCCACGGCGTGGAGACGTTTGACGGTCGGACCAAGCTGACTGCCCTGTTCCAGCAGATCGAGACCACCCTCGGTCGTAATCTCCTCGCGCGTCTCCGGCACCAGACAGACTTCATCGGGCTGGACGCGGAGCGCGAAATTCACGATTTCGGGCGTGTTCCCCATTTCAAGGTTGAGCTTCGTGACAATCGTCTCACGGAGCCGCTGGATATCGCGATCCTGAATATGCCGGCGATCCTCGCGCAAATGCGCGGTGATCCCATGCGCGCCGGTGCGCTCGCAGATGCCCGCGATCGCGACCGGATCAGGCTCCGCGTTCTTCGAGTCCGGCATCGTGGCGTAACGCGCCTGCCGCAGAGTCGCGACGTGATCGATGTTAACGCCGAGGCGCAATGGGCTCATTCCGCGATCAATGGAGCGAGCACTTCGTTCGCGGCAAGCGCAATGCGCGGGTCGCAGATCGGATTTGACTCACTTCGATCGAGCAGTCGCTTTTGCGCCACAACATTCAGCGCACCACTTTTCGATCCTGGCCTCGATCTCGTCGCGCACACGTCGCGTTTGGGCCAGCCGTTCCGCGTGACTGCCGGTAAACTTTGAAGGATCATCAAACGGCCAATGCAAGCGAGTGGCCGGGCCGGGAAAGATGGGACAGCCTTCTTCTGCGT
>JBDTYN010000012.1:0-16437 GCA_040005675.1 Chthoniobacterales bacterium | reverse complement strand
GCAACTTCGATTCGATTTGTCGCGTTGATGAAAGGCATACCGCTCAAAATTCGAGCGGTTAGTGCCCCGTATCCCGGCGATGTGCCGTCCGCCGGTCCGGTCAGCACGCGCACCGAAGCATCCGTCGATTCCGAGCTGGCGGTGCTCGGGCTCTTTTCGCCGCAAATCTCCGGAGCTGTGCCAGCCACCTACTTCCAGAGTTACCGTCCAATCCTGAACTTCGACAATGCCGCCACGCTGCTCGTCTGCCGATTGGACGCCCCCAGTGCCGCGACCGTCCGGAGAATGATTACCGATTCGGTCGAGACGGAGCGAAATGGTTTGTGGGGCCGGGCGTTCGTCGATGCGGCGCAGAATAAGTCAGGCGGGCTCGAGATCGGCGATCATTGGCTGGCAGAGATCACGGCGCAATTGCACAAGACCGGTGTGCCGGTGATCTACGATGATGCGCCCGAGACTTTCCCGGATGGATACCCGATCACTGACTGCGCGCTCTATTACGGTTGGTATTCTCCTAATGTAAACGGGGCCTTTGCGAGTCCGACATTCCGCTTTCGGCCCGGCGCGGTGGCGGTGCACATTCACTCTTACAGCGCAGCCACCCTGCGAGATCCTGACGCCCACTGGGTCGGACCGCTTCTCACAAGAGGCGCAGCCGCATCGGTTGGCAACGTTTACGAGCCGTATCTGCAGCTCACGACACATTTAGACATCCTGAACGATCGCCTTCTTCATGGTTTCACTCTGGCCGAGAGCGCTTACATGGCGACGCAGGCGGTGTCCTGGATGACGGTCATTGTGGGGGATCCGCTGTACCGTCCTTACGCCTCATGGCTGCAACTCGAGCGAACTCCCGAGGCGGCGCGCCTCTCCTCAGATTGGAAAATGTATCACGAGTTTGCGGTGAAAGATGCGGGCCGCGCAGTGCCGGAATTCCGTGCCGCGGCCCGGCAGATCGCCTGGCGTGGCCGCAATGCGCCTATGCTCGAAGATCTCGGACTGGCCGAAGCGCGCGATGGCAATTTTTCCAAGGCCACGAGCTGCTTTGGTGAAGCGCGAACGCTCTACTCTACGCGAGACGATATTCTCCGCGTCGTGCTTGAAGAAGCCAACGCCTGGATCAAGCAGGGGAGAACGAAGCGCGCCCTTGATCTGCTGCGCGGGGTGAACCGAATCGTGGCTGATGCGCCGTCCGCGCCGCTCCTGAAGAAGATCGAAACACAGGCGAAATCCGCGCTTGCAGGCGCAACTCCGGGGACGCGTCGTCCTTAATTGTAAGACGCGCGCTGAAGAGCGAATCTGGAATCCACGAAACCAGGAAACTGGAATCAGGAAAGCAGGAAGAGTTTAATGAGTGCGTCAACTTCACTCGTTTTCGACTTGCGGCTCTCCACCAAGAAAGTTCTAAAGCACGTCATTCCGAGCGAGCGCAGCGAAGTCGAGGACTCCTGTGCTCCTATGCTGGTGCTGGACCGGAATGTCTTCGCTCGACGTGACAGTTGGCCTTTCGCCGGCGTGGCTTCGTTCCATTAGGGAGCTGGTTTCCATGCTGTCATCCTGAGCCGCGCAGACGGCGAAGGACCTCGCACCGGGCCAGGCGACATCTTACATTCCAGGCATGCTCAAAGGTGCCAGTGGGAGGTCCTTCGCTCCGCTCAGGATGACAGCATTGCAGCTCGCGTGCGCACGTGGAGACCAGCCTAACGAATAATGCCGCGCTCGCTTTTCTCGATGAAATCGAGAATCAGCGTGATTTCCTCATTGGCGGGCAGTTCCTGCCGAATCGCTTCGACCGCCTGACGCGTGTTGTATTTCGAGCGGTAAATCAGGCGAAAGGCCTCTTTGATCCACCTGACGCTTTCCGGGGGATAGCCTTTGCGCTCGAGTCCGACCAGATTGATTCCGCGCACCTCGGCGGGGTTACCGTCGGCAATCATGAAGGGCGGAACATCCTGCACAATTTTCGAACAGCCGCCTGTAATAGCGAATGCGCCAACCCGGCAAAATTGATGAACAGCGGTCAGTCCACCCATGACCGCGTGGTCGCCGATCTGCACGTGGCCGGCCAGCGTGCCGTTATTGGAAAAAACGACCGCATTGCCGACGGTGCAATCGTGCCCAATGTGGCTGTAAGCGAGAAAATTCCCGCAATTCCCGATGACCGTCTTTCCGTCGGCCTTTGTGCTCCGATTTACGGTGACGAATTCCCGGAAAGTATTGTCATCTCCGATCTCGAGATAAGTCGGTTCGCCGGCATACTTTAAATCCTGCGTCTGCTGACCGATCGAACAGTAGGCGTAAAACTTGTTGCGTGCGCCCGCGCGAGTCGGCCCGCAAAGCGTCACATGATGTTGCAGGTAACATTCAGGCCCCAGCACCACGCCCGCCTCGACGACGCAATACGGACCAATTACTGTGCCTGCGCCGATCTCCGCGCGCGAATCGATTATCGCGCTGGGATGGATCTGCACGCCCGTCATTTATCGAGGAAGGTAAACATCAGCTCGCCCTCGGAGACGACGGCCTCGTTTACGGCGCAATAGCACTTGGCGCGCGCCAGCCGATTGCTGCGCGTTTTCGTCAGCTCCGCGTGAATGAACAGCGTGTCGCCCGGCATGACCGGCTTTCGAAATTTCACGCTGTCCGCGCTGATGAAATAACCAAGGCGGCTGGCACTCTTCGTCAGCTTCATCATCAGGATGCTGGCGACCTGAGCCATGGCTTCGATCTGCAAAACGCCGGGCATGACCGGATGTCCCGGGAAATGACCCGCAAAAAACGGTTCGTTGATCGTGACCGACTTGACTCCGATGATCTTTGTTTCGCCTTCGAAACCGGCAATCCGATCGACCATCAAAAACGGGTAACGATGCGGCAAAATTTCCATGACCTGATTTATATCGAGGCCGCCTTCTCCGGCGGGAAAGGCCCGCCGTTGCAGCACCGGCATGGTCTTCGCGTGCTCCCGCACAAGTGCTCGCGCCAGCTCGGCATTGGGACCGTGCCCCGGTTTTACCGCGACGACATGCCCGCGAATGCGCTGCCCGAAAAGTGCCAGATCTCCGATGATATCGAGGATCTTGTGACGGACGAATTCATCCGTGAAACGAAGCGGTTCCTTGCTCAGGACGGCTTCACCGCGCACGACGATCGCGTTTTCCAGGCTACCACCTTTGATTAGATTTTTCTCCATCAATGGCTGCACGTCTTCGTAGAAAACGAAGGTGCGAGCGGCCGCTATCTCACGCTCGAAGATCGCCGGTGTGATCTCGGCGGAAAAAAACTGGGCGAAGCGTCCTTGGGGTCCGACCTGGGTGCAGGAGATGCGGAATTTGTCGTCGGGCAGCACCACGAGAAGCGAACCAGTTTTCGTTTCGATGTGAATTGGCTCTCGCACCTCGAAAAAGCGCCGCGCGGATTCCTGCGGGACCACGCCTGCCTTCTTGATCACCTCCACGTAAGGCTGCGCGCTGCCGTCGCCAATCGGCGGCTCGTTTGCGTCCATCTCCACGATGGCGTTATCGACGCCCATCGCGACCAGCGCGGAAAGAACATGCTCTACCGTGTGCACGCGGACCGAGCCTTCCCCGATCGTGGTGGCGCGTTCGACGGTCTTCAGGTTTTCGATTTTCGCGTCGATCGTCGGTTCATCCTGCAAGTCCTTGCGTTTGAACTTAATCCCGTGATCAAGCGGCGCGGCGTGCAGCTTCAGCGTGACCTTTTCGCCCGTGTGGAGGGAGGTGCCGGTGAATCCGGCTGATTTGCCTAAGGTGTGCTGGAGCTCTGGCGCGGACGACATGACCGCCTAACTAACAAAGATTCGGCCTCGTGGCGAGGGATGGTTCAATCCGGCAGAGGCCCACGCTCACGCGTCCTGGATTCTGCCTCCCGGGCGGCGGCGGCGGCTACGCTTCGTCCAGATGACACCAGTCGACGTCGACTCGCTGGCGCTGCGCGAAGCGGTCGTGAAAATAGAGCTCTTTATTGCGGCAACCGTGTTCGTGCAGGAGCCGCGTCACTTTGACGTCAAAGCAGCAGTATTCTGCAATCTCAAGGACGCGTCCTTCGCGCCACCAGCGAATTGCATCCAGGCTGGCCGCGGTTTTTTGCACGCCGAGCGTGGCTTGCGCGATTGCGTCCAGCCCGAGGCGATGCCCCAGCCGTTTCTCAACGTCGACCATCAAGTCGGCGGTCGGTAATTCAGCGGCCAGATCTAGGATCGTGTAACCCATCAGCACGTGATAGTCGAAGTTGAGAACATTGAATCCAACAACGAGATCGGCGCGGCGAAGCCGATCGACGAGTTCGTTGACCCGTTCTTCGCGGTAAACCTCGTAACGTCCCGTGGCGGTGCTGAAGATCACGCCGACCGACATCCGCATGTCACATTTCCGCTGCCAACCGCCGGCATCGTTGGCGGTGCGTTGGGTTTCGAGATCGAAATAGATGATGTCGCGCGGCATCGCCGCGAATGTGGCCCAGGCGCGATCGCTATTTCAATTCAAAATCGCCGCAATCGAAGGCCATCATTTTCGAAACACCGCTGATGTGGAATTGAGCGACCGAATCGCCGTCGTCTTCGAAGAAGTCGAGCGATTTGTCCGGCCTTTGCGCGAGTGTGACGCGCGTTATCCCCGGCATTTCATCGACGGTGTAGAGCGGCAAACCGTCAGCCGTCTCGAGGAAACTGGCGTCTTCGTCGTAACCGGCGCTGAGATCAACTGTGCTTTTCTGATCACTGTTCAGTGGGTTTGCGACCAGCCTTGCCTTTACACTTTCAACTGGCGGCATCGGTTCCGTGGTTTGCCCCGGCACGTCCTCAACTTTCAGATCGGCCACAACAAAGCCGCGAGCGCTGTATTTACCCGGCGGCAACATTGCTCCCGCATCATCCTTTCCGTCCCACGTGGTGTGCAGCGCATCGGCGCCCACGGTGAACGCCTCCAGCTCAGCCTCGCGAAACAAGACCCGCACCAGTGTTCCGTTCGCGTCGTAGATGCCGAGGCTGATCGTTCCCTCGAGCGGCGGCGGCAGAAAACTGATCCGGATGTTTCGCGCCGGGGTTGCTCCCGGCTCTTCTGCACTCCCCGCATCGCTAAGGGAAAGACAGAACACTCCGGCGAAGACAAGATGGAGAAGAAGCCGCATCAGACGAGTCGCTTCAAATGTAATACCGCCAATTCACGTCCGGGAACAGGTTATCCCGTGCCTCACAAGTGCCGAGGAAATTCTCGTCAAGCTGACCTTCACTCAACTGATCATACAGCTTGTTGAAGCGCAGCACGTGCTCCGTCGTGCGTTTCGTGGCGTACTCTTTCGCTGTTCCGGTCTTCATCAGGAACGCCCAGTCGCTCGCTTGCATAAGTAAAAGTTCACGCACCATCTGTTTCAGTGTGCGGGTTGCGAGCGGCGAGGCCTCCTGGGCGTGCGCGCGCGCTGCTTCGCTCATCCGGCGCGCAGACGCGTGCAGATGTGGATAGATCCATGAGTTGCTCTGGTCGATCCAGACCGCGAACTGCCCATTCTCACCCCAGGTTGAAGCTGCGGGTGAGATGATTTGCTGGCTCGAATGCTCGGCCAGAAAACGGCTCGGTGTCGTCATTTCAAAATCGCTTTGATCATACGCGGCCTTCCGAATCAGCATTTCCAAAAAGTGCGGGCCTTCAAACCACCAGTGACCAAACAGCTCCGCATCAAACGGCGTTACGACAATCGGCGGTCGGTGATAAGTCCGCAGTTCCTTGATCTGGCTGCGGCGCGCCTCCAGGAAATGCCTCGCATGAGCGTCTGCCGTACGACGCGCGACGGCTGGATCGTAAAATTGTTTCTCCAAATCGCCGCCGGTAACGCGATGATATTTTAGCCCCGTGAATCTCGGCACGGTCTGTTCGTTCGCTCCCGGCCAGAGATAAGACGCTGGACGCTGAAATCCAATATCGTGGTAAAACTCTCGATAAGAGGGGTCGCCGGGATACCCTTCGGTCGCGCTCCAAACCTGTCGGCTGGACGTGCGGTCGCGAGCGTAGGCGGCCGGGCCAGCCGGCGTGTAACACGGCGCGTAGATGGCGCGCCGCGGACGTGGATGGCCGAAGAGCAGGCCATGCGCGTCGACGACGAACCAGCGCAGATTCGCTTCCTGCAGAATTGCGTCCAGACCCGGCGCGAACGCGCATTCCGGCAACCAGAAGCCGGCCGCTTCGCCGTGGAAGTTCGCCTCGTAGATATCGCGGCCGATCAAAACCTGCGCTCGCGCGGCCTTCGGCGTTTCCTGCAGTAATGGCAGCATGGCATGCGTCGCCGCGGACGCGATAATCTCCAGCGAACCGCTCTCGCGCAGCTCTCGCAACACGGCCAGCAGGTCGTATCTCCACTCATCCACGAAGCGGCGGCGGCATTCGTTGAACATCCGCAGGTAAAATTCTGCCAGTCCGCGCATCTGATCGTCGTGCCGGTTATGCGCGATCTCACGCGCCGCGAGATCGATCCCGCGCTCGACATAGCGGACGTAGCGCTCGCGCAAAAGAGGATCGTTTAGCATTGCACAAAGCGTCGGTGTCACCGTCATCGTGAGCTGGAACGGCACCCGATCGTCGCGGAGCCGCTGCATCACCGCGATGAGCGGGATGTAGCTTTCGGTGATGGCTTCGAAGAACCACTCTTCCTCCAGCGCCTCTTCGTATTCGGGATGCCTGACGAAGGGCAGGTGCGCGTGCAGAATCAGGGCGAGATAGCCGCCGGCGGGGCGAGACGCTGAGCCCATTTCAGCTGCGATACACCCTCGCTGGCGCACGCTTCAGTTCAAACCGGCCGCTCACCGGTCGCGCGGTCTCTACAATGTCCGGCAGAAATCCTGGAACCGATCGAGACCTTTTTTGATTACATCGATACTCGTCGCGTAACTGAGGCGAACGGTTCGATCATCGCCAAACGCCGCGCCCGGGATCACCGCCACGTTCGCTTTGCTTAGCAAGCGGTCGGCGAAGTTCTGCGAGGAAAGTCCGAGTTGGCTGATGTTGACCAAAATGTAGAAAGCGCCTTCTGGCTTCACCGCCGTGATATTTGGGATCTTGGTGATGCGGTCGAACATATAGCTGCGACGCATGCTGAACTCATCGCGCATATCGGCCAGTGGTTGCTGATCGCCTTTCAAGGCCGCAAGCGCGCCGCGCTGCGCGAACGAAACCGGGTGCGAGGTACTGTGGCTCTGAATTGACTCCGCCGCTTTCGCGATCGCTTCCGGCGCGGCCATGTAACCGAGACGCCACCCGGTCATTGCATACGCCTTGCTGAAGCCATTGACCGTGATGGTCAGGTCGTAGGCCTCTTTCGAAATCGAAGCAACGCTGACGTGCTTCGTTTCATCGTAAACCAGTTTCTCGTAAATCTCGTCCGAGAGAATGTAGATGTCTTCCTGCGCTGCGATTTCGACAATGGCGGCGAGTTCTTCGCGGGTATAGACCGCTCCGGATGGATTTCCCGGCGTATTGAGAATCAGCATCTTCGTGCGCGGCGTCATCGCATTCTCGAAATCCTGGGCGCGCAGTTTCCAGCCGTTGCGCTCGGTTGTCGGAACGATCACCGGGTCGGCGCCGGCGAGCCGCACCATGTCGGGGTAGCTGACCCAATAGGGAGCCGGGATCACCACCTCGTCGTCTTCCTGGCAGGTGGCGAGGATGGCGTTGTAGCAGGAGTGTTTTGCGCCGTTGCTGACGACAATCTGACTGGGCTTATAGCTCAGTTGATTATCCGCGGCCAGCTTCTCCGCGATCGCCTGACGCAGCTCCGGCAAGCCGGCGCTCGGCGTGTATTTGGTGAACCCAGCCTCCAACGCCTGAATCGCAGCTTGTTTGATGTGATCCGGCGTGTCGAAATCCGGCTCTCCAGCGCCGAATCCACAGACGTCGAGCCCTTCGGCTTTCATTGCCTTGGCCTTGCTGTCGATCGAAAGGGTGAGGGATGGGGTGAGCCGGGCTGCGCGCGCAGAAATTTCCATGGACGTGGTGGTTGAGTCGAGAGTTTGCAAAGCGGAGCGCAAGCTATCGGCGCTTGTAGAAAGTTTCAATCAAAGGTTTAAAATTGTCTTCGTCGACCTGCACGATTGCCATCTCGCGCTTCGCGTTTTCTGCCGAATCTGACGCATGCGCGGCGTTGATCATGATGGTCTGGCCGAACTCCTTGCGGATCGACCCCGGCGGCGCCTTTTTCGGATCGGTGGGACCGAGGACGTCGCGGATTTTACGCACCGCATCGATCCCCTGATAAACGATCGCGATGCATTTTTCCGAACCGGGCGCGCTTCGCTGACTCGGTACGCACGCGCTCGGACGGGCGCCTGCCATGAAGGCAACGATATCTTCCCAGTTTTCGCGACCATTGATGGGGCCGAGGAGCTCGCCGAGCTGTTTCTCGGTCTCGTCGGTCAGCTGCATGTCGAGCTCGCGTTCGACCGCCGCCCGCGCTTTTTTGCCAGTCGGCTCCCTTAATTTATCCTGCAGCACCTCCAGCACCGGCCGATAAAATTCTTCCGCCTGGGCGACGCTCATCCGATGCACCTTGAACCCAATAATATAGAGACCCGAGCGGGAGAAAACATCGATCACGCCACCGGGTCGCGCGTTCGGGAATTTGAAATTGTCGGGCTTGATTAGCACCAGCGTCTTCTCCACGTTTGCGCCCTTCGGGTAGGTGATGACCTCGTCGAGAATACCGCCGTCGCGCGCAGAAAATTCGGACCAAAGCTGCAAATCTCGCTCGACCTCGGCGGCGTCAAAAGCCGTCAGCACAGCCGGTTCAAAATAGGTCACCTGGCCCGCGGGATTTGTAATGTAATCCCCAAACGTATCGCGAATCGTTTCACCGCTCGTCCGCTCGTTCACGATGTGGCCGGCCGTGTCGCGAACCCTGGCCACCGCGTCGGGACCGCGAAAAACAAGCAGCATCACGCGGGAACGCTGGCCGTTGACCTGTCCGGTGAAATTCCTGAGCACGTACTCGCGAATCAATTGCTGCGTCGCGCGATGACGGGTTTCGATTTCGGTTACGATCGTGGCGGCGTAACGCTGCACAAGTTCGTCGCTCGGTGCGAACATGCGCGCGCTTACCAGATCGAGCCCGGTGCGGGAGATTAGCCGCGAGATGATGCCGCCGGTGCGCGATTTGCGCATCGAATAGGGCGTCACGAGGACGTAGGAAAGTTCTTCGGCCGGCATGAATCTCCCGCGGCTCAACAGATCAACCGCGGGATGCAGGAAATCGAAGTCCGCTCAGGGTGGGGAAGTTAGCTACGGCTTTCCGTCGTTCAACTGTCTTTTTCCCCCCGAGCGGGCTGCGAGTAGCGCGATCCACTTCCCCCGTCGCCGCGCTTCGACCGAGCGAAAATCGGAGCGACGGAGCGCGTGCTGCACGGCGGCTTCCTGCTCGCGCAGGATGCCGGAGAGGACGAGGTAACCTTCCGCGTTCAGGTGCCCGGCAAGCTGCGGCATCAGGTGAATGAGCAGCTCGCTGTACAAGTTTGCAGTAATCACATCGAACGCGCCGAGCGCTTTCAGTTTCGAAGCATCGCCTGCGACGAATTTCACGCCCTCAATCCTATTTAAGCGGGTGTTTTGCCTGGCCGTCGAGATCGCGACCGAATCGTTATCGATTGCGACGACGCGTCTCGCTCCGAATCTTCGCGCCGCCAGCGCGAGAATTCCACTGCCGGTCCCGAGATCGAGGAGGCTCCAGGACAGAGCGCGACTGCGTGAAATTCTCTCCAACATACGCAGGCACATTGCGGTGGTCGCATGCTCCCCGGTGCCAAACGCTGCAGCTGCCGGGATGGCGAGAACGTGCCGATGGTTATGGTGGGCGACGTCTCCTCTCTCGCTCACAATGAGAAGCCGCTGGCCGATCTTGAGCGGTTTGTGCCTTGAATGATCGAGAAATTTTCGTTGCCACCCGCGCGGCAATGCCTTGCGCGTTCCGCCGAATTGTTTAACGAGTTGTTTTGCCTCACGTCCGGTCGCGCAAAAGCTTTCGGCCAGCGCGCTTTGCAGGCTGGGTCGCTCAATCAAGACAACGCGGTTCCGTGTCGCTTCGCGCAACCGATTTTCGTGTTGCCCGAGCCAGTCGTTCCTTACTCTTTTGCGCCAAAGGTAGTTTTGCGGTCGCCTCGTCATGCGTAACTTTGTTCGACCCGAACCGAAAATGAGCCAACTCGATTTTATTCACCGCTTCGACGAGGGCGCCCACGAAACCGGAGTGTTGCGCGTGCTTCTCCTGCTGCCTGGCACAGGGGGCGATGAAAACGATCTCCTCCCGCTCGGGCGCGCGCTCGACCCTGCGGCGGCGCTCCTCAGCGTGCGTGGCAAAGTACTCGAGAATGGCAATCCGCGATTTTTTCGCCGATTGGCGGAAGGGGTCTTCGATGAGGAAGATGTTGTGCGTCGCGCAAAAGAGCTGGCTGAGTTCGTGAAGGCGGCGGCGCTTGAATACGGCTTCTCCGACGGCTCGGTCACCGCCGTTGGATATTCTAATGGCGCAAACATCGCGGGCGCCATGTTGCTGCTTGGGGTTGCGACGTTCTCCAGCGCGATCCTCTTCCGCGCCATGGTGCCCCTCGTCCCTGAGCGGTTGCCGAAGCTGAGCGGTAGAGCGCTCTTTATCTCCGAAGGTGAACGGGACCCGATCGTTTCGCGAGATCAGGCACAGACGCTGACGACGCTGCTACGCGATGCCGGCGCGGCGGTCACACTCAACTTTCAAGGCGCGGGGCACGAGCTGATTCAGTCGGATTTGCAAAGCGCGCGCGAGTGGCTGGCGCGCCTCGGTGAGCACGTAAGGTAACGGGTAATGCTGATTGTGATGAAAGCAGGCGCGACTGCGCGCGAGATCGATGATGTCGTCCGGCTTATCGACACGCTCGGTTTTCGTGCGCATGTGATGCCGGGCGCGACGCGCACTGCAGTCGGCATTACCGGCAATCAGGGCACGGTCGATCCTTCACGATTCGAGAACCTCCCCGGCGTCTCGGAAGCGATTCGCGTCAGTAAGCCTTACAAGCTGATCACGCTCGATTTGCAGCCGGACAAAACCGTCGTGCGTGTGGGCAGTGCAGAGATCGGTGGGCAGGAGCTGGCGATCATCGCCGGGCCATGTGCGGTAGAGAGTCGCGCGCAAACCTTTGCTGTCGCCGAAGCGGTCTGCCGGAGCGGTGCGCGTTTTCTTCGAGGCGGGGCTTTTAAGCCGCGAACCTCGCCCTACGATTTTCCAGGTCTCGGCGAAGAGGGGCTGAAGATTCTTGCGGAGGTTCGGGAAGCATTTGGTTTGAAAATTGTCACGGAAGCTCTTGATGAAGCTGGCGTCGATCTCGTGGAAAAATATGGCGACGTCATCCAGATCGGCGCGCGCAACATGCAGAATTCCACGCTCCTGCGCCGGGCCGGGCGGTCGCGACTTCCGGTTCTCCTCAAGCGAGGGCTGGCCGCGACGCTCGACGAGTGGCTGCTGGCCGCCGAATACATCATGGCGGAGGGAAATTATCAGGTCGTCCTGTGCGAGCGCGGCGTGCGCACGTTTGCGCAACACACGCGCAACACTCTCGACCTCGCGGCGGTGCCTGCGGTTCGCCGCATCTCACATTTGCCGGTGGTCGTGGATGCCTCGCATGGCACCGGCAAAAACTACATGGTCACGCCGCTGGCACGGGCGGCTGTCGCAGCCGGGGCGGACGGTGTCATGATCGAAGTGCACGACAATCCGGCGGCCGCGCTTTGCGATGCCGCGCAGGCGCTGACGCTCGAGCAGTATAACCAGATGGTACGCGAGATTCGCGCGATTCACGACGTGATCAGCCAGACAGCGCTGAGCTAGGTTGCTTTAACCTCATTTAGCTTTGACCAGATCCCCTGGGCCAAGTGGCGAGCTGCTTTCCTACCGAGTTCGCTTGCTTCAATCGTTGGAGTCCGATTGAAATCAAACACAACTGCTTTACCGTCCCGCAGGACGTAATCGATTTTTCCATAGTCAATCCCCAGTCGCTGCCGGAATGAGTAGACCTCGGGTGGAGTTGATCCTTCTTCGACTTGGACTGAGTTCGCAAGCTTGACCACTGGTTGCTTGGATCTAAGTACGGTATTCACCTCTCGATCCCCCAAAAAAAAGTGGGACCGCAGGCAGTAATTACCTTGTTCAATCTCCGGTAAGAATTTCTCCACGACGAGGTTCTCATTCGCAAAGATCTTCTCCGGAACCTCCTGTAATGACGAAAATACCGGATAGGTGCCCGGCGCTAAATATCGGACATACTGCCAAGCTACATGCCCATTACGTTTTTGTCGTACTCGAGACATTATCCGGCCCAGAAGGTTCCTGACGATCGAAGGAATCCTGCGCCCGCGCGAGAGACGTCGTTCGGGTAAACCTCCGTGGTTACGATTGGTCTTAATGATCACTGGTCCAGTGTAAGAATCACCTTCTTCAACGAGATTAGCGCTGATCCTGGATTTCGAGATATCGATGACACTTCTGTTAATGGCCAGAGAGTATTGGCTGAGAAAGGCGTCATAAGCATTCGGTGTAACGGTTAAGTCAATGTGGGGAATAACGATGTCAGCAGGCACAAAGGAATCGATGCCCCGGGCCACTGTGACGATAAAGCCAATCTCCTCCCACTCTCTCATCATTAGTTTTACCAGGTAGTCGACAGAGGTGAAGGCGGCGTCGTGCTTGTGTAAAAGAACAAGTATTCTCTTCATCGTCGGACGCTCGCTGGGCATCGCAATTAAAGGCGAAGAAAGTTGGCAAGCAATTTCGATCCATCCTGCGTCAGGATCGATTCAGGATGAAACTGCACGCCGTGAACCGGAAAATCGCGGTGCCGCAAACCCATGATCTCGCCTTCGCGCGTTTCCGCTGTCACGGCCAACGTTGCCGGAAGCGTTTCGCGCCGGACGATGAGCGAGTGATAACGAGTCGCCGTCAGAGGATTGGGCAGGTCAGCGAAAACTCCATCGCCGCCATGCGTCACCGGAGAAGTCTTGCCGTGCATCAGACGATCGGCCCGGACGATTTCGGCGCCGAAAACCACGCCGACACATTGATGCCCGAGACAGACTCCGAGAATCGGGATGCGCGCGCCCAGCTGCGCAATGACGGCGTTGCTCACGCCCGCGTCGGCCGGGGTTCCGGGACCGGGCGAAATGCAGATGCGTTCCGGCCCGAGCGCGGCGATTTCATCGACGGACAACTGGTCGTTCCGTTGCACGAGAACATCGCAACCAAGCTCGCCGAAATATTGGACGAGATTGTAGGTGAACGAATCGTAATTATCGATGACGAGGATCATTTCCCGTTTGCTGCACCGCGGCGCGCTCGCGCGATTGCCTCCATCATTGCGCTCGCCTTGCTGACGGTCTCGCGGTATTCGGCCGCAGGCTCGGAATCTGCCACGATTCCCGCGCCCGCTTGCACAAAGGCGCGGCCGTTTTTCAAAACGACGGAGCGCAACGCGATGCAGCAATCAAGCGCGCCATCGAAACCGAAATAGCCTACCGCACCAGCGTAGCATCCGCGCTTTGCTCTCTCGAGCTCGTTGATGATCTGCATCGCGCGAATTTTTGGCGCACCTGAAACCGTCCCGGCCGGAAAGGTCGCGCGCATGACGTCGAAAGCCGTTTTGTCGGCACGCAGCCGACCAACCACGTGTGAAACCAAATGCATCACATGGCTGTAGCGTTCGACCACCATTTGTTGCGTGACGCGGACGCTGCCGAAATCCGCCACCCGCCCAACGTCGTTCCGCGCCAGATCAATCAGCATCACGTGCTCTGCGCATTCTTTCGGGTCCGCCAGTAATTCCGCCGCATTTCGCGCGTCTTCGTCGGGAGTCGCGCCGCGCCTTCTCGTGCCGGCGATCGGCCGTACTTCGACCACGTCGCCCGTGACGCGCGCGTGCAATTCGGGCGAGCTACCGACAAGCGCGAAGGATCCGCCGAATTTGAGGCAGAACATGTAGGGCGACGGATTCACCAGGCGCAGGCAGCGATACAGCTCAAGAGGGTCGCCCGCGAAATCGGTTTCAAATCGCTGCGAAAGTACGATTTGGAACGCGTCACCGGCGGTAATGTGATCCTTGGCCACGCGCACGGCGGCCTCAAACTGCTGCTGCGTGACGTCGCTCTCGATTCGCTGAGGCCCCAGGGGCGCCTGCACATCGATGAGATCGAGTCGGGCCGGTGTCGAGAGCCGATCCAGCATGTGCTCGAGTTCGGCGACGGCGCCGTCGTATGCAGCGTCGCTTTTCGTCGCGGCTTCGAGAATGCAGTTGACCACGAGCTTCACGCGCCGGAACCGATGATCGAAAATGATCAGCTTCCCCATGATCATGAAGATCATTTCCGGCAATCCTAGGGGATCGCGCGGTGCCGGCGGAATGCTCGGCTCGAAGCTCCGGATGGCGTCGTAGCCGATGTAGCCGACGGCGCCTCCGGCGAAGCGTGGGAGATCCGCGCTTTGCACAAACTGAAACGTCCGCATCACGGTTTCGAGTTCGGCGAGCGGATCGCCCCTCGGCTCGAAGGTGCGGGTTCGTCCGGATTGCGTGATGGAGAACGTCTCTCCTACGCTCTGCAATACCACCCGGGCATCAAAGCCGAGGAAGGAAAATCGGCCAAACTGCTCATTCTGTTCAGCCGACTCAAAGAGAAAGGAGTAACCGCCGTCATCCAACTTCTGAAAGGCGGAGACCGGCGTCTCATTGTCCGCCACGAGCTCCGCATAAATGGGGACGACGTTTCCCTGCCTGACGCGGGCGCGGAAGTGTTCCCGGCTGGGAGTGATGGTGACATGGCGCATCTCTGGAAGCTACACATGGCAGCATGGACGAGTAATGGACGATATTCCATTCGGCTGAAGCCTTGCTCGCGAAGTCACGCAGACCTGTTTCAAGAAAAAATCTGTCCAATGCGAGCCGCGCGAGCGACTCCGGAATGCTCGCGCGGCCCGGGTAACAGACAGGGAGTTGAATTGGCGCGCGAGTCATCAACCCAACCTTGGCCTAGACCGGATGACGAGACGAACTAGCCACGTCTTTCTCGGCGAGGGAGCGGGTTACCGTCGCGCTGCTGGCCAGCTACATTCCGGCACTTCGCGCCATGAAGGTCGATCCCATGGTCGCGATGCGTTACGAGTCATCAGATCACTGCGGCAGGTTACTTTCGTTAGCTGAAGCCATTTTCGCTCCGGGCAACGCTGCCTTCAGGCATCAGGCGCGAGAGAATTGCTGGCTGAGCCGGGCCAGCGCCAAAGCCGCGAGGAATAAACCGAAATCACGGAGTGCGACGTCAAAGTAGCCGGGAATGAGCAGCAGATTCACGATGATCAGCGCCAGCCAACCCGCTACCACGTAGGCGAAGATGCGTGGCTTTAAGGCGACGCCGATCCCGGCGACGATCTCAATCACGCCCGCAATGAGCATGAGATTGTGCGCGCCGATCGGTGACAGCCGGCCGACGATGGAGGGCATGTATTGGTCCCAGTTGACTAACAAATGGAAGAATTTGTCGAGCCCGGCCAGAACCGGCGCGGCGACAAAACCGAAGTGCAGGATACGAAACGCCTGATAGGCGGGGGAGGTAACACCGTCCTCGCCAGCAGGTATCTGCTGTGGGAATGCGTCCGATTGTTGAGAGGTGATATTCATGGTTTGGCTCGCAGTCTGCCGCCTCACAGAGAATAGTCAACAAATATTTTGACTAAATGAAACACAAAGTCAGCCCGAAAATCAGGCGAGCTGAAAGCAGCACGACGGCGCTTCCCCACGCAGACACCGCTGCTTCACCTGAGTGCCGATGACTTCCGCGAGGAGTGATTCGGCAATTAGACATGCTTCAGGATGGTGACTTGTGGCCGCTGAAAGCGGACAACCGCGCCCACGAATCACATCTTGTCCGTTGCTCTTCTCAAAGCTCGCTGCGCCACCCAGCTCGTTCAGAATCCGCAGAGCTTCTTCAATCCGTTGTTCGCGAGTGTTTCCAATGTCGTTCGTGCGATGGCGCGCCGCCATCTCTCTGCCCACTTCACGCATCGCGGCGCGCAGTTCCCTCGAGCTCAGCTTCCGTGAAATCACGGTCATCACCAGGTCGAGAAGAGGGCCGTATGCTTTCGGGAAAATCTGCTCCGCAGCCGGTGTCAGAGCATACATGGCGTGCGGTTTTCGCACCCCGGCCTGCTTGCCGGTTTGCTCTATCAGCCCATCGCGTTCCAGACTCAGGAGATGAGCACGAATCGCGTTGTCGGTCAGCCGCAAGGCCGCTGCCAGCTCGTTGACCGTGCCTTCCTTCGACCGCAACGACTCGAGAATTCGCCCTCGCGTGGTTTCGAGCAATCGGGTTCGCCAGCCAGTCTGTTTCACGGGTTGCACAATAAGATGGTTGACGAGTTAGTCAAAGGTAACTC
>JBDTYN010000011.1:0-4469 GCA_040005675.1 Chthoniobacterales bacterium | reverse complement strand
GCGCGCGCCCCTGCCCATCGTCGAGGTGCAGGGAAGCGCGCACATTGTGTCCTACGTCAACTCCGCCTTTTGCAGCCTGCTGGGGAAAACTAGATCGGAACTAATCGGAAACCCGATCGCTGAAATCGTTCCGGGAGGAAGCGAATGCGTGTCGGTTCTGGACAAGGTGTATGAAACGGGAGAGGCCGTAATCCACGCGCAAAAGGACGGGGGCGAATCCAATCCCGGATCCTGGTTCTATACAATGTGGCCGGCGCTGGATGCGAACAAACGTCCGGTGAGAGTTATCATTCAATTGACGAAGACCGCCTTTGATTTGCAAGAAGCCACCGCGATCAGCGAGGCGTTGCTGATCGCCGGCTTGCGCCAGCATGAACTCACGGAAGTGGCAGAGAAGCTGAACGCGCAACTGCACGCCGAAATGGCCGAGCGCAAGTTGGCGGGAGCAGATTTGCTCGAAAGCGAAATGCGTTTCCGCACCTTGTTCAACCTGGTCCCCGTCGCGGTTTATTCCTGTGCTGTCTCCGGTGAGATCCGGGATTTCAACCGCACCGCTGTGGAATTGTGGGGCCGCCAACCCAAGCCGGGGGATACCGACGAGCGCTTCTGCGGCTCGTTCAAATTGTATCGTCCCGACGGCACGTTCATGCCCCACGACCAATGTCCCATGGCCGAGGTGCTGTCCGGTAAAATCTCGGAGGCGCGCGACATGGAAGTGCGGATTGAGCGTCCCGACGGCTCATGGGTCACCGTCATCGTCAATATTCGTCCGCTGAAGGACGAACGCGGGGAAATCACCGGAGCAATCAATTGCTTTGTGGACATCACCGGGCGCAAGCAGGTGGAGGCAGCGTTGCGGGTGAGCGAAGAAAAATTTCGAGGCATGGTTGAAAGCAGCCACGATTGCATCAAGGAACTGGATCTGGAGGGACGATTCCTCTCGATGAATCGCACCGGCCAATGCCTGTTGGAAATCGACGACCTGAATTCAGTCCTGAATGCGCCGTGGCCGGACTTTTGGAAGGGCGCTGGCTGCGACGCGGCCAGCCAAGCGGTGGCGACGGCGCGGGCGGGCGGCGTCGGTGCATTCGAGGGCTTTTGCGTCACCATCAAGGGGACGCCCAAGTGGTGGAGCGTGGTGGTGACGCCCATCGTCGATTCGTCGGGCGAACCCGCGCGGCTGCTGGCCGTCTCGCGCGACATCACCGAGCGCAAGCAGGCCGAGGAAGCGCTGCGTGAGAGCGAGGAGCGCTTCCGCGCCCTCGTGACGGCCAGTTCGGATGTGTTGTATCGCATGAGCCCGGATTGGAGCGAGATGAGTCCACTCCATGGCGGAAATTTTCTCGCCGACACGGAAAAGCCAAGCCGCACCTGGTTTCAGGAATACATTCCCCCGGACGATCGGCCGCGCGTGACAGCGGCAATCGAAGAAGCCATCCGAACCAAGAGCATCTTCGAGCTGGAACACCGGGTCCGGCGCGCGGACGGCACCCTGGGCTGGACGTTCTCACGTGCGATCCCACTCCTGGATGCGAAGGGTGAAATCGTCGAGTGGTTCGGCACCGCGAGTGATGTGACCGAGCGCAAGGAGGCGGAAGAAGCCCGTCGCGCGAACGCCGAGCGAAAGCGTTTCGAACAAGCGTTGCAGGAGAAAAATCGCGAACTGGCTGAAGGGAACGAAGTATTGCGCTCGGAAATCGCGGAGCGCGAGCGCACCCAACAGGCGCTCCAGCAGGCGAAGACGGAAGCCGAGCATGCGAGCCGCGCCAAAAGCGACTTTCTCGCCCAGATGAGCCACGAGATCCGCACGCCAATGAACGGCATCATCGGCATGACCGGCGTGGCGCTCAATACCGACCTCACAGCCGAGCAGCGCGAATACCTCACTCTGGCCAAATCCTCTGCCGATCGGCTGCTGACGGTGATTAACGACATTCTAGATTTCTCCAAGATTGAAGCCGGCAAACTTGATTTCGAACACATCGATTTCGGTCTGCGACAGAGCCTTGGTGACACGATAAAGTCACTCGCTAACCGAGCGGCGGAAAAGAACCTCGAGCTGGCCTGTCGGTTTCATCCTGATGTGCCCGATGTCCTCGTCGGCGACGCTGGCCGGCTGCGCCAGATCGTTGTGAACCTCGTCGGCAATGCGATCAAATTCACCGAACGCGGCGAGGTCGTCGTAAAGGTCGAGCTGGAGGGGCCAATTGCCGCGAGCCTGGGAGAATCCGGTTCGCAGCAACTCGGCCCTCCATACCTGAATGATCTCCAACTGCACTTTTCCGTCAGCGATACCGGCATTGGAATCCCAGCAGAAAAAAAAGAAATCATCTTCGAGGCCTTCGCCCAGGCGGACACGTCCACGACGCGCGAATACGGCGGCACCGGCCTGGGGCTGGCGATCTCAGCGCGCCTCGCCGGGTTGATGGGCGGCCGCATCTGGGTCCAAAGCGAGCCCGGCGAGGGGAGCACTTTTCATTTCACCGCTCGCTTTGGCCGTGCCGAAGCCCCCGTGATCAAGTCGGCTGCGGCGATCCCCGCGCCGGCTGAAAAGGGCAAGACTTTGCGGGTTCTGGTTGCTGAGGACACGCTCGTCAATCAGCGCCTCGCGACGATTCTGCTCGAAGAGCGCGGGCACTCCGTGCACATTGCGCCGAACGGGATATCAGCGCTCGCAGCCCTCGAGCAGCAGGCGTTCGACCTCGTGCTCATGGACGTGCAGATGCCCGAAATGGACGGGATCGAGGCAACCCAAGCCATCCGGGCGCAGGAAATGTCGAGCGGGCAACATCTCCCGATCATCGCGCTGACCGCCCATGCCTTGAAAGGAGACCGCGAGCGCTGCCTTCAGGCGGGCATGGATGGTTACATCACGAAACCGATTCGGCCAGAGGAGCTGTGGCAGGCAATCGAGACGCTGCTTCCTGCCGTATCGCCGTTGCCCCAGGCCCCCGCTGCAACCATGCAAGCGAATAGCGACCTTATGCAGAGTGCGGCATTGGAGAGCGTCGGCGGTGATGTCGAGGGTCTGCAGGAACTCGCAAATATATTCCTCGACGAATCCTCGAAGCTGATGCCGGAAATCCGCGAAGCCGTTGCTCGCGGTGACGCAACAGCGTTCAGAAACGGCGCCCATACACTCAAAGGCGCGGTTGGCATTTTTGGCGCAGACGCTGCCCGCGACGCCGCGCGGCGATTGGAATCGCTCGGCCGCGAGGGTGATCTCGCACACGCGCATCAGGCCTACACGGCGCTTGAGACAGAAATGGATCTACTCAAGCCCACTCTCGCTGCCCTCGGTGTCGCGAAATAGCCGACGAAAGAGGCAGTTTGAGGTTGCAAACAGGACTGGCGGCCAACCGAATCCGCCCCTGATCCTCAGTGTAGTCTCCGTCACGAGGTGGTTGCAATTTGGAATAGCACAAACGGATTGGTGGCGGATGAACCGTCGCTACAGCTGCATTGGCCGCCGCGCAAAGGCGCCGCTGATCGGCCGCCAAATCTACGTGCCAGGTAATTGGTCGCGCTACCTGGTTTGGCGAGATCCAAGGCGTCGAGAGTGAATTGTGCTCTGGAAGTGTCTTTTGGATTGAGCTTCCGCTCAATCGACCCGCGAGCGGAGCGCTGGTCTCGTCAGAATTTTCGACGGACCGGGCTGCTAAATATTCCAGTTCGAAAACACTACTTTATATCGAGGACAATCTTTCCAATCTCCGGCTTGTCGAACAGATCATGCGACATCGTCCGCAGGTAAAAATGCTCGCCGCTGAGCAGGGGCAGATTGGCCTCGAGCTGGCCCTTGAGCATTTGCCCGATTTGATTCTGCTCGATTTGCAGCTGCCCGACATGCTGGGCGGCGAAGTCCTGACGAGGTTGCGCGGCGATCCCCGCACCGCGCATATCCCCGTAATCATGATTAGTGCTGTCGTCATGGGAGCGGAACTCGATCATCTCGCGAGACTGGGTGCATGTGCCTATGTCACGAAGCCTTTCGATGTGCGTGGCCTTCTTGGCGTGCTCGATGACGCTTTTCTGGGCCGCTGCCTCTCGAATTAGTCTGCCCGCGGGAATAAATCCTGCATCGCTGGCACGGGTGCCTGATCGGGCTGCCTGCCCCAGGCTTTGCAGTCAAGTTCCAGCTCATCGTTAATGATAAGGACACTTAAGCCGCAAGCGAATGCTTCTCGCTCGGGAGCCCTTCTTCGGCCTTCCACAAAGACGCCGAGACAGAGGCACGCCGGTGCCTTAACCAGGCTCGAGACTCCTCTGCGTCAGGCCAAAATCCTGATCATCGACGACGAGAGAGTGCAAGTTGAGTTTCTTATCTATCTTTTCGAACAGAACGGTTATCCCAACGCCAGGGGAATTTCCGATCCACTGCTGGCGGTTTCCACTTATCAGGAATTCCAGCCCGACCTGATCGTCCTGGATCTTCACATGCCGGGCCTGGGAGGAATCCAGGTCCTCCG
>JBDTYN010000010.1:0-5565 GCA_040005675.1 Chthoniobacterales bacterium | reverse complement strand
CAGGTGGCACAGATGGAACCACCACAGGGACACCGACGGACACAGGGACACCGACCGCTACACCGACCGGCGACGGACACGACGGCAACCATGGCGACAATGGGAATCACGGCCAGGGGAATAATGGCAACCACGGTGATGGGAACCACGGGGATAATGGCAATCATGGCGTAGGGAATAACGGCCACGGATTTGGGATCCCCGGCAGTACGCCTCCTCCTCCTCATTCCTAACAACGAACAGCGCGGCTTCGCAGTGCCGCCGGGTTTAGCAAGTCCTTACAATCCAATACCACGCCCTCTCCCCAAAGGGTGAGGGCCTCTAGGAACATCAAGTCGTCGTCAGTGCCCACAAGGCGTGAGCAATTTGAGCGAGATGACGAAGAAGATCGCAACCAATGGCTTGCCGGGGCGCCACAAATCGTGCAGTAACGGGATGGACGCGCTATCCAAGCTTCGGTTCAGCAATACCCGAATGGCTTGTATGCGAGCGATGCCGTAACAACGGCGTGGAGCTCTAGTCCTACCGGGTTGCCGCGTGGTTGCCGCGATTGGCCGACGATCGCTGGTCGCCACGCTCCAATTTCGTTTTGCCAGAAGCGTTACGTTTGCGGCGAGTGCCAGCGACTTT
This sequence comes from Chthoniobacterales bacterium, assembly GCA_040005675.1. Classification (GTDB taxonomy): domain Bacteria; phylum Verrucomicrobiota; class Verrucomicrobiia; order Chthoniobacterales; family UBA10450; genus JACCXL01. Next base: position 4,935 of record JBDTYN010000010.1, on the reverse strand, counting down.
CGCGGTGCGACCCTTTCTAGCGCGTTTCGTGCCGGCCGAACTGCTTCGTTTCGCTGGAGGCGATGCACTCTCCAAGGCTTGCAACTCCGGAAACGGACTGGCCCGCCCCCCGGAACGGATTTGGATAAACTGACGATCTTTAAAGCTAAACTCGGGCAGCGCCAGCCATCTTGGCGATGCAATCAAGGAATGCTTGGCCTCCTTTCCCTCATTCCCGGTTTGACAAGCAAATGCTTCGAGCTCGCCGGTGCGAGAGACGGCCTCGCGCAGGAAGTTGTAAAGACGCGCGATGGAATCGTATTCGTGTTCGTAGTTGAAGGCACACGAGCAACCCTGGTAAGAGCCGACGTAATAAACGTTCTCTTTCTGAAAGTGTTTGCGCACCCGCTGTGCGTAATCCGGGAGATTGGTCACGAAAAACGCGGGATTCGCTTCCTCCCATGGGATAAGGGCGAGGGGTTTTGCGGAAGCGATATAAAGGGCCAGACACATATTCAAACTCGCGCTTTTGCGCTCTCTGCGGATCGACGCTAAAGCGTATCTGTTGGGGTAGCACGTAACAGGCCATCGCTATAATTTCCAGAAACTCAGCGAATGGATTCACGGGTTTTCGTCCGTGGCGTCAGGGCTCCAATGCTGCATGCCTGAATACCGCCAGCACGAGGTAAAACGCGTGCACGCCACCCCTCTCACGCAAGTGTCACATTGAAGCTGGGCGGCGCTTCGCAGCCATGAGGCGCAGGTGGGGTGGCCAACGGGACTCGAACCCGCAACAGCCAGAATCACAATCTGGAGCTCTACCATTGAGCTATGGCCACCGACTGTTCGCTCGCGTGGTTGATTTTAGGTTTGCGATCTCGGATTGCAAAGGCAAAGGATTTGCGGTGGCACGGCGGTCGCTTCCGAAGGTTCGCGAGGGAGCTGGTATTGCAACTGCCTGCTTCGCACGTATGATCGCCCTCTCCTAAGCATGAAGACAATCGGTCTGGTTTTGCTCGCCGGTCTTTTGCTTCTCCTCCCGGCTCCCATTCTGCGGGCGCAATCCGAAGATCCAAGCGAGGTTTTTCTCAAAGCCTACATGACTTCGCAACAGGGCGAGAAACTCGAACACGAGAATCAATGGGACGCCGCGCTCGCGAAGTTCCGCTTTGCCGGCAGTCTCCTCGAACAAGTGCGCAAGACCCACGCCGACTGGCAGCCGGCCATCGTGGAATATCGCGCGCGCAAGATCAGCGAAAGCATCCTGCGCGTGCAGGGCAAAGCAAGCACACAGCGAGATCTTTCTGCCGCCACGCAGACGGTTGCGCCGGCCCCACCCGCGCCTGCGACTACATCGCGCACGCCCATTTTGCCCGACAACGCGGGAGCGCCGGAGCCGAGCGTGGAAATCGTCACGCCGCGTGCGGGCGATGCGCGGATGAAGGTTCCGGGCGGGGTGTCTTCTGCCCCGCTTGCGGCCATACCCGTGAACGATGCAGCGATCGAAGAGGCTACCAAACGGCTGCGCGAAAAAGTCGATCAGTTGCAAACGGATCTGCAAACATCGCGCAAAGAATATAGCGCGGTGCAGAAAGAGAAAGAGACCCTAAAGGGGCAATTAGAGGAGACCAGCGGAAAGCTCGGGCAGGCGCAGACGGAGCTTCAGAAAACAAGAGGGGCGGAAAAGCAGGTGCGTGATCAATTGGCACAAGCGCAGGAGTCGCTGCAGAAAATCCAGGGCACTGGTGGCGACAAAAAAGCGCAGGAGGCGTTACGAGCGGAGATTGGGCAGCTGCAAAAAGCGCTTGCCTCGGCCGAGGAAGGCCGCGCCACGGCTGAAAAAGAAAAAGAGGCGACGAGCGCCCAACTGACAGAGGCGAACAAGGAAGTCGCGAGCGTGAAAACGGAACGCGACCAGCTACTGGCGGAACTCAAAAATGCAAAGGATGCACAGGAGCGCGTGCAAGTGCTGGTAAGCGAAAACACCGACCTGAAACAGAAGCTGGCCGATGCGGAGAAAACCGTGCACGCGATTAGCGAAGACAAGCCGAAGAAGGAACAGGAGATCGCCGACGTCCGACGCCAGGTCGAGCAGTTGCGTCAGCAACTCGCCGCGAGTCAAAAACAAAACAAAGATTTCGAGACCACCGTGGCAGAGCTTCGCGGACAGCTCGACGACGCGAGCGCGCAGCTCGATAAGGCGAAGCTCACCGGTGCGAGCTCGCAAGAAACCACACGTCTGACGAAAGAGAATGAACTCTTGCGCGGGATTGTCGTGCGGGAACGGCAGGAAGAGGCGCGCCGCGACCAGGCGAAGAAGCTCATGCTTGCCGAGTTCGACAAATTGCAGATTAAATCGGAGACGTTGAACCAGCAGATCGAACTGCTGGCCCAGCCGGTGGCGAAGTTGACGGACGAAGAGCTGGCGCTACTCCGGCAGCCCGTTGTTGCGATTTCCGACGACAACCCGGCGGCGGTGACGGCGAGCTTTACGATGGCAAAAAACGAGCCTCGATCCGTGCCGAAAAGCAGCCCGATCAGCGATGCGAGCGGCTCCAATCCACCAGGCGGTTCCGGAACAACGCCGGCGCCGAACATGCAAGTCAAATCGGCGGTGCCGGACGACCTCGCTTCCCTGGCACGCGAGGCGAAACAGAATTTTGATCACGGGAAGTTCCACGCCGCGGAAAAGAGCTATCAGGACATTCTGGCCAAGAGTCCAAACAATCTCTATTCGCTCTCGAACCTCGGTGTTGTCTACTTCCGCACGGGCAAGTTGAAAGCTGCGGAGCTCACTTTAAAAAAAGCGATCACGCTTTCGCCCAAAGATGAGTTTTCTCACACCACGCTCGGCATCGTGTTCTATCGCCAAAGCAAATTCGACGACGCGCTGAATGAACTGACGAAGGCGCTCGCGATCAATCCGAAAAGCGCGACCGCGCACAATTACCTCGGTATCACCGCGAGCCAGAAGGGCTGGCAGGAAGCAGCCGAGAAAGAGATGCTCGATGCAATTGCGGCCAATCCGGATTACGCGGATGCGCATTTCAATCTGGCGGTAATTTACGCGACTGCGAACCCGCCGTCAAAAGAACTGGCAAAGCGGCACTATGCGAAAGCGACTTCGCTCGGCGCGCAGCCAGATGCTTCGCTCGAAAAGCTGATCCATTGATTCGCGGCGCGCGCGGCGACGGTGAAATCATTCCTCACCGCTGACTGGCGCTATCTCGCCATGATGAATTTCGTGGTCGAGCCAAAGATTCTCGAGCCGCTGGTCCCGCCCGGGACTGAGCTCGACTTTTACAACCGGCAGACGTTCCTGAGCATCGTAGGGTTCCTCTTTCTCGATACGCGGCTGCTGGGCTTACCCATTCCGTTCTACCGCGATTTTGAGGAAGTAAATCTGCGTTTCTACGTGCGGCGCAAAGTCGCCGGGGAATGGAGGCGAGGGGTTGCTTTCGTTCGGGAGTTGGTTCCGCGGCAGGCGATCGCGATCGTTGCACGGGCATTTTATGGCGAACCGTCTGCCGCATTGCCGATGCGCCACGACATCGTCCACCGCGACGGTCAGTTGCAGGTGAAATACGAGTGGCGTCGTCGAAAAAAATGGGAGCGAATCGCCGTGGAAAGCACAGGCGAGCCGCAGGCAACGCCAGCTGGCTCGCGCGAGGAATTCATCACCGAGCGCTACTGGGGCTACACCGCGCTCCCGTCCCGTATGAGCGAATATCGTGTCGAACATCCGCGGTGGAAGCTGTGGCCAGCAACTTCCGCAAGCTTCGATGCCGACGTGGCGGCACTCTACGGCGCGCAGTTTGTCGAGACTCTCGCTGCCGCTCCAGCTTCCGCGTTTATAGCGGAGGGATCGCACGTGGAAGTGCGACGGCGAGCGAGCGAGTTCGCGAGTGAATAGTAGCGGAGCGGGAAATTCGCGAGGTCCTTGACCGGCTGCCGGCTCGGGGAGAGGCGCATGTCATTAGCTGTCGGCGATTCGTTAGGTACGCGGATTTCTTCTGTCATCCTGAGGCTGGCGGAGCGCGCCGAAGGACCCCGTCCGCTAGCTGTGTGCCACGCCCTCGACTCGTGGCTGTCAGGGACAAATGGGAGGTCCTTCGCCGTCGCCGCGACTCAGGATGACAACGATAGGACGTCGAGGCGAATTGCGGTGCGCTCAGCTGCGCGCCATTAGTTCGCGCAAAACGAATGGTAGAATGCCGCCATGGCGGTAGTAGTCGACCTCGATCGGCGTATCAATCCGCAACTTCACGGGGACTGATTCGCTTTCGTTGTCTCGGCGCGTGATCTCGAGCGTCATCATTTGCCCCGGCTCGATTGCATCCGCCAGGTCGGGCAAACTGTAGATCTCCGTTCCATCGAGGCCGAGGCTTTGTGCGCTCGTTCCATCAGCAAATTGGAGCGGCAGGACTCCCATGCCGACAAGGTTCGAGCGGTGAATGCGCTCGAAACTGGCCGCGATAACGGCTTTCACTCCGAGGAGGCGCGTCCCTTTGGCCGCCCAGTCTCGCGACGACCCCGTTCCGTATTCATGGCCAGCGAGGATCACGAGCGGCAGCCGTTCTGCCTGGTAACGCATCGCCGCGTCAAAAATCGACATCGTCTCTCCAAGAGCAGCATCTGGACTGCTAGGGGTCGCGAGCGAGGCATTCGCACTACCGTAAAACTTGGTCACGCCCCCTTCCACGCCGGGAACCATCAGGTTCTTGATCCGCACATTGGCGAATGTGCCCCGTGTCATCACGAGATCATTCCCGCGGCGGCTGCCGTAGCTGTTGAAATCGGTCGCCTTGATCCCGCGCGACACCAGATACTTTCCCGCCGGCGATGTCTCCTTGATGGCGCCGGCCGGGGAGATGTGGTCAGTCGTCACCGAGTCGCCGAAAATGCCGAGCGCACGCGCCCCACGAATCGGTTCGATGTGTCCCACCTGCATCGAAA
>JBDTYN010000009.1:0-3546 GCA_040005675.1 Chthoniobacterales bacterium | reverse complement strand
CACACGGCGGAGACAGCGAGCGGGGCGGAGGCGCTGGCAAAATTTGCCTCCGGGAATTTCGATGTCGTCGTTACCGATCAGGTCATGGCACACATCAACGGGTCGAGGCTCGCAACGGAGTTAAAGAAGCTCCGGCGTGACGTGCCGGTAATATTGCTCACCGGGTTTGTCGAGGGCACAGCGGGCCCGGATAAACCCGAAAGCGTCGATTTTGTCGTAGAAAAGCCGGTCTCGCGGGCTGCGCTGCGGAATGCGCTGGCACGCGTGGTCTCGTCTTAGAGGTAGTGGCCCGCTAAAGGGCCTTTCGCTGAGAGCTATCTCAGCGCCGGCGGCGCCCCGGCGCAATTGAGGTCGGCCTTCGGCAGGCAGAAGTGCGCTCATCATTCACCGGCATCGTCCCGGCACAGTGGCAGGATCTACCTGGACCACTGCGTGTGACGAGCGTGCGCTCAGCGGGGCCAGGTTCAACAGGGGAAACCCAGCGAGACTGGGTGAGTGGTTGGCAAGATAAGTGCTATGCTGGCTATAGTAATTATATGGCAAGCACGAAGCTACTTCCTCGCGTCACCGCCGAGTTCCTCATCATCGATGACGACCCATCGATCGCAAAATTCCTCATCACCTATCTCAAGCAGAAAGGTCACACCTGCGAATCCTTGACAGATGGATTTCAGACGGCGAGCTGGCTCCATGAAAAGACCTGCGATGTCGTGGTTGTCGACCTCAACATGCCCAAGGTGGACGGAATTTCGCTCATCTCTTTCATTCGGGAAATTGATCACCGCCTGCCGGTGGTCGTGTTTACCGGCGTGGGCTATGATGAAGAGCGAATGCACGCTGCTTTACGCGCCGGAGCAAACGGTTACGTGAGCAAAAATCTGCCAATCGAACAACTCTACTGCGTTCTCGCCCGCGTCCTGGCAACATGTCAGCAACGCGCTCGCAAGGAGGGCGCCTCCTCGACGCAGCAGCCGGCTCTGGTGGGCGCGGCTTAAGGAGCCGGCCGGGTCAGCGTCCGTCACTTCTGTCCAGCAGGTCGCGCAATCCCTCGGCGGAAATGCATTCCGCTCCGCACGCGACCGCTGTTTCCTCTTCCAAACGATCGCTGGTCGCGACGAGCAACTTAAAATTTGATGCGTATTTTCCGGCGAGACGCTCGATAATGGAGTCTGCCGTTTGGCCGGCGCGGGAATAAAAAACCTGCACCTCCCACGGCTGCGCGGTCACGGTGATATCGTCGCCTTTCCCGTCGAAGACAACGACCGCGTGGACGCCCGTCCAATCTTGATAATCGCGTAATCGCTTCACCAGCGCCTCGCGCGCGAGAGAAGTGCGTTTTTGGTGGAGAGCTCGCAGTTCGGGCCAGGCAAAGATCACGCTGTGGCCGTCGACGATTAAATAATCGGGCCGCACACCCTAAAAACGCACTGCGGCCACAGTCCTGCCAGTGGAATCGGTCGTGGATGGGGAGCGACTACTTCGCCGCAGATGCCTTTTTGGATTTCGTTTTTAGAGGTGGGCCTGTTCGTGCTGGGGCAGCGTTCGCGGCAGCCGCTTTTTTTCGCGCCACGTAGGCCTTGCGCCGGCGTCGTTTTGTCGTCACTCGATGTTGCTGGCCCATGGCCGCATCCTATAGGACGGGAGCGCAGGCGGCGCAATGTGAAAATCGGAAGATAACCTCTCGGTCTGCCGAAAACGAGATTGCACACCGGCGCCCTCCTACGATAGGAAAGATCTCCCCTCGCGCACGGGACCACTCGTTATGTCAAAAAAGCTCGTTGGCTTGTCCCTGGTGTTCCTCGTCCTCGCCACGGTATTGGGCGTTTTGAACGCAAACAAGGCGCGTAGATTACGCGACGCGGCGGCGACAAGCGAGGCCGCCCGCCAGGAAGCGGTGAGACAACGCGTCGCGCGCGAGAAGGAGATTAATGCGACGAAGGTCGCGAGTGTCAATACGACTTCTAACGCACCCGATTTGAAAGTGGCAAACGCGGAAGCAGAAATCATAAAATCGCAGACTGAGAAGGCCGAACTTCAGGCGAAAGTTCGAGCCAACGAAGCGCGGATCGCGGAGCTGCAGAAACGCGTGGAGCAGAGCGCGCCGAACGCCTCGGCGGGTGGACCAGCCGCGCCCGAAGCAGCGGAATTACACGCCCAACTGCGAGAGACGAAAAGACAGCTGGATACTGCGGAACGCGAAAAGGCTCTGCTCTCCGACAAGGTTCGCGTGGCGCAGGACCGGTCGGTTCAGCTCGAGCAGGAAAGAAAATCGCGTGTCGCGGGTAGCGGCAATCCGGGGATCCGAGGAACGGTTCTTGCCGTGAACCAAGCCTATAATTTCGTCGTTTTAAATCTCGGGGGCCGCCAGGGGGTGGAAGCGAATTCTGAAATGCTCGTGCTGCGCGGAGGCGCCTTAATTGGCAAAATTCGAGTCTCCTCAGTTGAACCTTCAACTGCCATCGGCGATATCATCAGCACAAGCCTGGCCCGTGGAGTTCAGGTTCAACCCGGAGATACCGTCATCTATGCTGGCTCAAATTCCTGACTTCCATACCCGGGCGATCTCTTTCGCCCTCGTGGTGTGCGCAGCAGGTGCTTTGACCTCCTGCGCCACCAAGGAGGCAGCTCCGCTTGTGGCCGATCCGACTGGCGGCGGCCGTGAATCGACGCTTCCGTGGAACAAGCAGGAAAAATGGGAACAGGCAGGCGTCCCCGGCCTCACGGACCGACCGCACTAGCTCTTTCCTTTCAAATCCAAAAGCCGGCGGGAATCACCGCGTTTTTCGGCACTACGACCAGCCCGTCGCGGATGAAGTAGTTATCGCCGTCGAAATTCTCCGGCTTTCCTTCGGGCGTGATGACGACTCCGTCGGCGATGCGGGCGTTTTTGTCGATGATTGCGCGATCGACGACGCAATTACGTCCGATCCCAATCGGGGGCACGCCGGGCACAGCGGTGAAAGGATCTGTTTCGTAATAATCGGCACCCATGATCACGCTGTTACGAATCGTGGCGCCCGTTTGTATGATGCTGCGAATGCCTATGACCGACCGTTCGAGATGCGCATCTGAGATGATGCAGCCGTCCGCGATGATCGCCTGGCGCAGCGTCGCCCCGTTGATTTTGCTTCCCGGGAGGAAGCGAGGATGTGTGTAGATGGGAGCCGACGCGTCAAAGAAACTATACTGCGGCAGCAAATCGGTCAGATCGAGATTCGCTTCATAAAAGGCGCGGATCGTGCCGATGTCCTCCCAGTAACCGTTGAAAATGTAAGCGTTGACGTGCTGGTCTTTGATCGACTGAGGAATGATGTGTTTGCCAAAATCGACCAGCTCGTTATCTAGCGCGGCGACGAGCACATCGCGGTTGAAGACGTAGATGCCCATCGAGGCTTGGAACAGTTCCTCGGCCGTCCCCGAACCGATGGAAGCGAGAAGCTCTGGGTTCATCTTCAGTTCGTCGAGAATGGCAGGCTCCTTCGGTTTTTCGACAAAGCGAACAATGCGCCGGTTGGCGTCGCTTTCCATGATCCCAAAATCTGAGGC
>JBDTYN010000008.1:0-19556 GCA_040005675.1 Chthoniobacterales bacterium | reverse complement strand
AATTACCGGAAACGGATTTTAAGTCCGTTGCGTCTGCCATTTCGCCACATCGGCGTGCGGCTTGCATTTTACGCACCTCTGGGCGTGCACCAAGCTGATTCGATACTTGTCGCCCGACGAAATTCGGCTTCCTGCGATGAGAGGATGAGGGTCGCGCTCGGCGGGCCCTCGAAGTTCCGCGCGGCCGCCCCAAATTCCCGGTAGTAGTACAGTTTGCAAACTGTACCACTACCAAATTCCCTTGCGCATTGAGCAAACTGAAATCCATCATCATCCTACCGGAATGACGACCGCGAACAAAATTACCATCGTGCGGATCCTCATGATCCCCGCGTTCGTGACGATGGCGATCTACTATGGTCAGAGTATTCAGCGCGGCGAACCGCTCGAGTGGCAGCGCTTTGCGGCGATAGTTATCTTTCTCGTCGCCGCGGTTAGCGACGGTCTCGACGGCTACGTCGCGCGCCGCTACAACCAACGGAGCGCCCTGGGCATCATTCTCGATCCGATTGCCGATAAGGGACTGCTTTTGAGCGGCATTATCACTTTGAGCATCAGCAACTGGAGCCAGGTCGATCCGGATTATGGCAGGTTCCCAGCCTGGTTCCCCGTGCTCGTCATCACGCGCGACGCCGTGATCCTCGTCGGAAGCGCTGTCCTTCATCTTCTCAATGGGCGGGTGCAGGTGCGACCGAGCTGGACGGGAAAGGTGGCGACGGTGCTGCAGATGGCGGCGATCGCATGGGTCATGCTGCAATTTCATTTCTTTCCGGTCGTCTACGTGGTCGGCGCCGCGGGATTCTTCACGCTTGTCTCGGGCATAATTTATGTGATGGACGGGGTGCGCCAGTTACAGGTGCAGGGACACGCGAACGCGAAAATCGATTGATCCCAGAAGGGCCGGCTCGAGCAGATGAAGGGGACACCGGCATTAGCCAGCACCGGCACCGTCGCAATTGTTGGCCGGCCCAACGTCGGTAAGTCGGCCCTCTTTAACCGGCTCGTCGGCCGCATGATTGCGATCGTGCATGATCAGCCTGGCATCACGCGCGATCGGTTGTCGGCCTTGTGCACGCGTGGGGCGCGACCGTTTGCCGTCTGGGACACCGGCGGTATCGGAGGCGCAGGTGAGATGCATCTGCGGCAGGAAGTTCGCGGCGCGGCGGAGGCGGCCATGAAAGAGAGCGACCTGATTCTGTTCGTGGTCGACGCGCAACAGGGGATCACGCCGATCGATGCTGACCTGGCGCAGCTTCTGCGGCGATCACGCAAGCCGCTGATCCTTGTCGTCAATAAGATGGATCATCCGAAGCACGACATCTTCGACCTCGATTTTGCGCGACTAAATTTCGCTGAAACTGTGTCGATCAGCGCCGCGCATGGTCGCGGCATTGGTGACCTTCTGGAAGCGATTGAAAAAAAGCTTCCCGAGCCGTTGAAAAATGAAGAAGCGCAGGGAGAAAAGCCGATCGCCCTCGCTATTGTGGGCCGCCCCAACGTCGGCAAATCTTCGCTCATTAATTCGGTTTTGCGCGATCAACGGACGATCGTGAGCAATCTCGCCGGCACCACGCGAGACGCGGTCGACATCCGCTACGAGCGAAACGGCGAACACTTCACGCTTATCGACACCGCGGGGATCCGGCATCGGAGCCGGCATTCGAGTTCGGTCGAAGTCTTTAGCGTGGCACGCGCGGAACGCACGATTCGGCGCGCCGATTTATGCGTGCTTGTGATCGACGTGACGGGCGGCCTGACGACGCAGGACAAGAAAATCGCCGGATCAATCCAGGCAGCACGCAAACCTTGTCTCGTGCTCTTGAACAAATGGGACCTGCTGAAACCGGATCGCGGCGCGAAGTCGGCCCTTGCCCAAATCAGCGCCGAGATGCGCGCGCAGCTTTTCTTTCTTCCCTATGCGCCCATTCTGATCGCGTCCGCACTGACCGGCGAAAATGTCGAGCGGCTCTTCGGGTTGATCGACAAAATCACGCGGAGCGCGCGAAAGCGGCTCGGGACGGGCGTGCTCAATCGCCTCCTGCGCGCGGCCTTCGCCGAAACGCCACCGCCGACGGTGGGCAACAAGCGCCTGAAATTATTCTATGCGGCGCAGGCGCAAGGCGAGCCGGAGCGCGCCATTGATCCGCCCAAGTTCGTGCTCTTCGTCAACCAACCCAATCTCCTGACCGAACCTTACGCGCGCTATCTCGAAGGACGCATTCGCGAGGCGGAACCGTATCCCGGTTTACCGGTGCTTCTCACCTGCCGCGCTCGCAGCGGACCGCGCGAGAAGTGACGGAAGAGCACCGTCGCGAAGTAATTGTGCAGGTTAGAGTTTGATCGAACATTCTCCCGTCACCCGTGTCTCACCACTCCGTATGAAATCGACGCAGGAAATCACCCATGAAGTGCAGGAGCTTGGCCGCTGGATTCCATCCCTGCGCGAAGAGGTTGGCCGCGTCGTCATTGGTCAGAAATACCTGGTCGATCGCCTGCTCCTCGGCCTGCTCGCAAACGGCCACGTCCTGCTCGAAGGCGTACCGGGGCTGGCCAAAACGCTGACCGTAAAAACGATGGCAGCGTGCATTCAAACCGGCTTCCAACGACTGCAATTCACTCCCGATCTGCTACCCGCCGATTTGCTCGGCACATTGATTTACAACCCGCGCACCGGCGAGTTCACGACCAAATTCGGTCCGCTTTTCTCGAACCTGATCCTGGCTGATGAAATCAATCGCGCTCCCGCGAAAGTGCAAAGCGCGCTGCTCGAAGCGATGCAAGAGCGCCAGGTTACGATAGGAGATCAGACTTATCCTTTGGCGGACCCCTTTCTCGTGCTCGCGACGCAGAATCCGCTCGAACAGGAAGGCACCTATCAGCTGCCAGAGGCGCAGCTCGATCGTTTCATGTTGAAGCTGAACGTCGGTTACCCACAGAAATCAGAGGAGCGACAAATCCTCGATTTGATGGCGACCTCCGCGCCGAACCTGGCCGTCACGCCCGTGATTGATCCGCAGCAGATTATCGCGGCGCGCTCGGTTGTGAACAGCATCTACATTGATGATCGGGTCAAAGATTACATTGTCGATGTCGTCTGGGCGACTCGCGAGCCCGCTTCCTACCATCTCAAACTGGACGGCTTGGTTCGATACGGGGCGTCGCCGCGCGCCACGATCTACCTGGCGCTGGCGGCACGTGCTCATGCTTTCCTGAACGGCCGCGGCTACGTCACGCCACAGGATATCAAGAGCGTCGGGATGGATGTGCTGCGCCATCGCGTGATTGTTAGCTACGAAGCCGAAGCGGAATCGATCACGAGCGAAACAATCGTCGAGCGGATTTTCGGCGGATTGCCGGTGCCGTGAGACGACAGAAAGCAACACCGTAGATCGACGCTCCATGGACGACACTCCGTGAACTACGCGCCGTCATCCCAAGCGAAGCCGAGACTGGATTTTCAGTTAGTGGGGCAGAGGCTACAAATCCCGTGGTGAAACCGAGGAGCTACCGATGGCACATCAAAAACACTTCGTGTACATGCTGACGAACGATGACCGGCATACCGTCGTCTACCTTGGTGTGACAAAGGACCTCGAACGCCGCGGCAGCGAGCGCTCGTTAGGCTACCGCAGCCAGTTCGCGCGTCAGGACGACGCACATAAACTCATTTACTTCGAGGCCTATCCGAACTCCGCGAGTGCCATTGCGCACGAAAAGCAGTTGAAAAACTGGAGCCGGTCGAAAAAAGAGGCATTCATCGCGCGGTCGAATCCGTGCTGGCGTGATTTGATGACGGAGATGAATGCCACTTGCGCGATTGGAGGTTCCCGGTGATGCCACGGGATCCCTCGACTGCGCTACGCTCCGCGCGGGATAATGGAGGGAACGGCCGTCGTCCTGCGAACGGCGAGACGGCGGACAAAACACCCGCGGAAATACTGAAAAAAATTCGCGCACTCGAGCTCAAGACCAAAGGCTTGGTCCAGACCGCGTTCGCGGGCGATTACCACAGTGTCTTCAAAGGCCGCGGCATGAACTTCGACGAAGTGCGCGAATATCAGCCCGGGGACGAAATCCGCGCGATTGACTGGAACGTCACAGCTCGCCTCGGCAGCGCCTTCGTAAAGAAATTCACCGAAGAACGCGAGCTGACAGTAATGCTCGTGGTGGACGTGAGCGCGTCGGGAGATTTCGGCAGTGTGGCGCAATCGAAACGCGAGCTGGCGGCGGAAGTGGCCTGCCTGCTCGCGTTCAGTGCGATCCGCAACAACGATAAGGTCGGACTCATTCTTTTCACCGATCGCGTCGAGCTGTTCATTCCTCCGAAGAAAGGTCGTGCACACACGCTTCGACTCATTCGCGAGATTTTATTTTTTCACCCGCAGGGCCGGCGCACCGACGCGGCTCTCGCGCTTGATTACCTGAACAAAATTGTGACGCGGCGCGCAGTTGTCTTTTTCATTTCTGATTTCCAAACAAGGGATTTTTCGCGCGAGCTGGCGGTCAGCGGCCGCCGGCATGATTTCATCGCGATACACATACAGGATCAGCGCGAGGAGGCGCTGCCGAATGTCGGAATTATTACGCTAGAGGACGCGGAGACTGGCGAGCAGATCGAAATCAACACGGCCGACCGGACAACGCGCGCGCGGTTTACGGAATTGGCCGCGCAACAACGTGCGGAATTGAACAGAACTCTGCGGCGGAACAACATTGATGCCGTTTCACTGCGCACCGGTGATGATTATCTGCCGGCATTGCGTGCATTTTTTAAACAACGGGAGCGCCGCCTGGCGATTCGATGAATGCCCTCGACCATGTGTCTCCTTCTCGTCGAAGACCTCCATGACATCGCGCCGCCGGTTGATTACTCGCTGCTACCGCCCGGACTGATCTTCGGCGGCTCTTGTGTCGTTCTCGCGCTGCTCGGACTGATCGCGTGGTGGATGGTTCGCCGGAGGCGAAGATCGGTCCCGGCGGATTCGGCTTGCGCTCGCGCCCTTTCCCAATTGCAACATGCCGCGGCCGAGATTGACGCTCTCACTCCGTATACTTTCAGCATCCGCGTCTCCGATGTTCTGCGCGGATACGTCCAGGAGCAGTTTCAGCTTCCTTCGACGCGACAAACATCGGTGGAGTTTCTTGGTTCATTGAAGCAGAGTTCCTCATTCACGGAGGCTGATAAGTGGCTCCTCGAGGAATTCCTTCAGCGCTGCGACCTGATCAAATTCGCGCGCTACGAAGCGACGACAGAAGACAGCCGACGGCTGCTGGAAGAAGCGACGCGTTTCGTTCGTGGAGGTCAACTTGAAGCTGCCTGACTGGCCTCTTTCCGGCACGGGCCTCACGTTTGCGTGGCCGTGGCTTTTGCTGCTGCTGCTCGCGGTTCCGCTGCTCGCCTACCTGCGCGGCCGGTCCGGCCCGGCGGCCGCGTTAGTTTTTTCTTCAACTCGAACGCTGACGAATCTCGGCAAATCAAGTGCCGCGCGCGCGGGCAAGCTGTTGCGGAGTGTGCTTTATCTCAGTCTCGCAATTCTGATCGTCGCCCTTGCGCAACCCCGGCTTGGCAAGACTCTCGCTCAGGTGGAAGCCAGCGGCATCGACATCATTGTGGTGCTCGACGTTTCCGGCTCGATGTTGACCAAGGATTTCACCGTGGGTGGAGAGTCCGCCACGCGGCTCGATGCCATTCGCGAGGTGACGCGGAAATTCATCGAGGCGCGCCCGAACGACCGAATTGGCATGATTGCTTTCGGCGGGCAGCCTTATGTTGTGAGTCCAATCACGCTCGATCACGACTGGCTCATGACAAATCTCGACCGGGTGCGGATTGGTTTGGTGGAAAACAGCACGGCAATTGGATCTGCCATGGCGGCGGCTGCGAACCGTCTGAATGACAAGCAGGCCAAGAGTCGCGCGATCGTCCTCCTGACGGATGGCGATAACAATGCCGGTAAAATTCCACCGAACACCGCGGCCGAAGCAATCAAGGCGTTGAAGATTCATCTCTACGCAATCGGCGCCGGCACCAATGGGATTGCTCCCCAACCGGTGATCGACCCCCGTTCCGGCAAACCGATCACCGACGTTCTGGGAAACGTGCTTTATCGCGATGGACCAGTCGAGTTCAACGAGGCGGGATTAAGGGAAGTGGCCCGCATCGCCGATGGCCGTTTCTTTCGGGCCACCGATACGAAATCGCTCGAACAAATTTACCGCGACATCGATAAGCTAGAAAAGTCGACCGTTGCGGTAAAAAAATATCAGCAGTACCGAGAACTTTTTCCAGCTTGCATCATGGCCGGGTGCGGGTTGCTGGTCGCGCAGATCATTCTGTCGCAAACCGTCTGGAAAAAACTGCCATGAGAAAGACGATTTCGCGCCACAACTTTCCACCTCGCGGTTTTAGCAGCCGGCGAGTTGAAAGCCTGCCCCACGTATGAGTTTCGGCGTCTCGCAGTGGCTCTGGGCTTTGCTCGTTCTGCCGATCTTGGGATGGCTTTTCTTTCGCGCGGAACATCGTAGCGCCGCGCGCCTGCAGGAGTTTGTTTCGGCGCGGTTGCTCCCGCAACTGTCGGGCGCGGTTGATCGCTTCCGACGTGCAGTGAAAATGGCGCTGCTGCTTCTCGGCCTCGGCTTCGCCCTAGTCAGCCTCGCGCAGCCGCGCTGGGGCTTTACCTACGAAGAAGTGAAACGCAAAGGGCTCGACTTGATTTTCGCGATCGACACTTCGCGGAGCATGCTTTCCAACGACGTTCCTCCGAATCGGTTGCAGCGCGTTAAACTCGCGGCGCAGGATCTCGTCGATCAATTGCAGGGCGATCGCGTAGGGGTAATCGCGTTCGCCGGTCGCGCTTTTCTTCAGGCGCCGCTGACTATTGACTACAGCGCCGCGATCGAGGCGATCAACGATCTCGACACAAAGACGATTCCGGAAGGCGGCACGAACATTTCCGAAGCAATTACTCTCGCCACGACCACCTACGGCAAATCAGCGGTTGGAAACCGCGCGCTCATTGTTTTCACCGACGGTGAAGAGTTGAGCGGCGATGCTGCGAAAGCCGCGAGGGTTGCGGCCGACGCCGGAGTTCGCGTCTTCGCCGTCGGAGTTGGAACTCCTGAAGGCTCGCTCATCCCGGTCGGTGGCGAAAATGGGGGCAGCGCATTTGTCAAAGATAGCCGGGGGCAGGTCGTGAAGTCGAAACTGGACGAAAAACGGCTGAGCGAGATTGCGCAACAGACTCACGGTTTGTATCTCCCACTCGGGAATGGTCAGCGCGCGATGCAGCAACTTTTCACGGAGGGTCTGAGTAAAATGCAGGCAGGCCAGATTGACGAACGCATGTCGCGACGGCCAATCGAACGTTATCATTGGCCGCTCGGCGCGTCCTTGCTCGCCCTGACGGGCTCGATCCTGATGAGAGAAACGAAGCGGACCGGTCGGACCGCACGCACGACTCGAATCCGACAGACTGCCGCGATCGCCGCGTCGTTTTTCCTGGCGGCTCCGATGCTGCGAGCAGCGGCGCCGGGATTGAACGCGTACCGGGAGCAGAAATTTGACGAGGCCTATCAGCAGTTTCAGGAAACGCTCCGCGAACATCCCGACACGCTCGCGAAGGACAAGCTTCAGTTCGATTCCGGCGCAGCCGCCTACAAAAAGAACGACTACGGTAAAGCGCTCGATTCCTTCAGCCAGGCGTTGCTCTCTCCGAATCAGAAGCTCCAGGAACAGAGCCACTACAACCTTGGCAATACACTCTACCGGCGAGGCGAAGCACAGAAAACCGATGAGAAGAAGGAAGGCGAGTGGAAAAATGCTGTCCAGCACTATGAGCAGGCGCTGAAGCTCAACCCCGCAAACACGGAAGCGAAAGAAAACCTCGATTTTGTGAAGCGGAAAATTGACGAGCTAAAGAGGAAGAAACCAGAGCAGCCTACCCCTACTCCGACCCCTTCGCCCTCGCCGAAGAAGGACGATAAAAAACAACAAAAGTCTCAGGACCAAAAAGGCGACAAAGACCAGCCACAGAAAGGTGAGGGTTCTCCGCAAGACAAACAGCAGAGCCAGCAGGATCAATCGGGTCAGGGCGACAATCAAAAACCGGAGAAGGGTCACGATAAATCGCAATCGAGTGATGGCTCGGGCAGTTCGGATGGGCAGAAGAAGGAAACCCCGGGGAGCGGCCAAAGCCCGTCGCCTTCATCCTCTGCGAGTCCGCAGGGAGCAGGTGACGCTTCTTCTCCTGCGCCTTCGCCTTCCGGAAGTGAGCAAGGGAAGCAGAGTCCTACGCCAGGCGGCGAAGCGGCAGGTCGATCTCCTTCCCCCGGCACAGCCGGAGGCGAAAGTCCTTCGCCCTCGCCCGGTGAGGGAAATGAAGCGCAGAGATCTTCACCCTCGCCCGGCGGGGGAAATGAAGACGGGGCCGAGGGAGCAGGATCCAGCGCGACGCCAGCAGGATCGCCGGATAAAAAACTTTCGGGCGACGTGAAAGGCGCCAACAGCGAAAAATCAGAAAAAAACAATGAAGATGCGCGCGCCGCAGCTGAAGCAGAAGCGAACCGAGAGGGTCAAATGAGTCCCCAGCAGGCTGAGCAACTTCTCCGGTCGATGAAGGACGAAGAAGCGCGCGTCCAGCTTGATGAACGCAGGGCAGCGCGCCGTGTCTATAACGACTGGTGATGTTGCCGCACCGAATGACTTTTCCCGCCGCAGTATTCAGCCGACAAAAAGGCCATATCCATCTGGGGGGCCGCGCAACATTGGCCGCGCTGGCGGTTTTTCTCTTTGCGACGGGCACGTCCGCGGCCGCACCGAGTGTCACCGCGATTCTGGACAATTCCGAAACATTCGTCGGCCAGCCGGTGCAACTCGGGATTAAAGTCAGCGGCGCGACCGGCGCGACGCCGCCCGGAATGATCGCGGTCGACGGTCTCGACATTCGCTACAGTGGTCAGTCACAGCTGGTCGAAGGCCGCAATTTCCAATTCAGCTACAGCTCCGTTTACAACTACACCGTCATGCCGCTCAAGGCCGGCACGTTCACAATCCCGCCTCAGAGCGTCCGCGTGGGGGGAAGTTCGCTCCAGACTCCAGCATTAACGCTGAACGTCGCTGCTTCGACCGGAAGGTCCGCGCGCACTAATCGTCGTTCCGACACTGTTGACCCGAACAAAATCGGTTTCGCCGAGCTGATTCTGCCCAAATCCACGGCCTACGCTGGCGAGATAATCCCGGCGGTGGTTCGCATTCTGATCAACGCGCGGGTGCCGATCGAAAGTTTGGGTCAGGGAATCCAAATTGCGGGCCAGGGGTTTACGCGAAATTCATCGGAACCCAAGGAATCCATCGAAGAGATCGACGGTCAGTCCTATCACGTTTTCACGTTGAAGACCGCGATCTCTCCAGCGCGCCCCGGAAAGATCGAAATTGGTCCGGCCGAGATCACGCCCCTGGTGCGCATCGCCCGTCCGGATCCGCGCCGCCAAGCCTTGCCCAAAGACGTGTTCGACATGGACGATCCGTTTTTTAACAGCTTCTTCAACGACCCTGCGTTTCAGCCATCGATTCGGCAGGAGGTAACGATAAAGAGTCAGCCCCACACGATTGAAGTGAAGCCGCTCCCACCGAATGCGCCGCCGAATTTTGCCGGAGCGATCGGAAACTTTACCTTGAAGGCGGAGGCGAAGCCGAAATCGGCGCAAGTCGGCGATCCGATCACGACGACCGCGACGGTCAGCGGACGCGGCAACTTCGATCGTGTGACCGCACCGGAATTCGAAGACGATCGCGGCTGGCACAAATATCCGCCCGCCGCAAATTTCACGAAGGACGATGACGTTGGGATAAGCGGAACGAAAATATTTGAGACGGTGCTGAGCGCGAACGAGCCAAAGCACAATGTCCCGCCTTTGATATTCAGCTATTTTGATCCGGTGAAGGAAAGCTACGTCACTCTCCGCAGCGATCCGTTGCAGGTGCGCGTGGAAGGAAACGCCGCCGCGCCCGCGGCAACCCCTGCTCCAGCTCTGGCCGCTGCGCCACGCGCCGGCGCCAGTGCAGCCTCTCCCCCGTTCGCAGCAAAACAGAACGACATTCTTGGCCCGCTGAGCGAGCCAGCGAGCACCATCAGCACGTTCGCACCGCTCTACCGTCGTTCTTCTTTCTGGCTCACCCAGCTCCTGCCGCTGCTTGGTCTCGGAGGATACGTCGCGTGGAAGGTTCGAAAGGTGAGACTGGCCGATCATGCCGCGCAGCGCGCTGCATCATTGCGCGAACAAATCGCAGAGTTACAACGAAAATTGCGCCGGGATGATTTGCCACCAGATCAATACGTGGCCGATGCCACGCGCGCGATACAATTGAAAACAGCGCTCGCCGCGAACGTGCAGCCGGACGCCGTCGACCCCGCCACAGCTACGAACGTTTTCGGTGCTGACAACTTTACCCGCTCGCGACTCGAACGGCTGTTTCAGCAGAGAGATGAGCTGCGTTACAGCGGCAGCGCAGGCAATGGAGCGGGCCAGCTTTCGGACGACAACCGGCGCGAGTTGCTCGAATTGGTCGAAACCTTGCACACATGATCAGACGCGCCCGTTGCCTCGCTGCTTGCGCTGCGGTGATTCTTGCGAGTCCTGTCTTGGCAGGAGAATCCGGCGAAACAGCTTTCGCGAAAGGCAGCGCAGAATATGCGCGCGGGGAATTCGGCGAAGCGATCGAGCAGTACGAAAACGCGGTCCGCTCGCACGAATGGAGTGGGCCATTGTTCTACAATCTGGGGAACGCTTTCTTCCGCGTCGGAGATTTCGGGAATTCCATTTTGAGTTACGAGCGAGCCCTGCAGCTCAGCCCGCATCTTCCGGAAGCGGAGGCGAATCTCCGGCTCGCACGCGAGCAGTCTCGTGCTCTTGAGCTGCGGCCGGGTGGCATCGAGCGATATGCCGGGTTCGCTTCCGTTGACGTCTATGCTGTCGTCGCTGCGTTCACTTTTTGGATCGCGGCTTCTTGCGGCGCAATCAATTCTTTTCACCAGCGACGGCGAAAGGGACTCGTCGTTCTGATTGCCGTCGCGATTCTCGTTTTCGCCGCGGCGAGTTATGCGGTTCGCCTGCTCGAGACCGGCAGCAAGGGGGGTGCGCTCGCGATCATTACGGCGAAGAACGCTGAGGCGCGCTCCGCCACGGCGGATAATGCCAGCACCGTCCTCCCCTTGCCGCCCGGAAGTGAAATCGAAGTGGTCAGCAGACGTGGCGACTGGATTTACGCCACACTCCCGAACGATTTTCGCGGTTGGGTCCCAGCCAGCGCGGCCGAGTTCGTCCGGCTGTAGGGCCGCCGGCCCGTGGCAGTAGCATTCGCAGCGTGCCGCCGCGCGAATCTGACGGCGGTGTTTAAACCCAAAAAATCACGAAACCGGCGCAAAGAACCGCCCCTCGCGGAAGGCAGGAAAGCTGTTCGCGGCAACGTTGAAACTACAGAACCGCTGCGACTTGGCTTTGCGGTGAAGATTCTGGGAAGGCAGAATCTCAAAAGCAACGACAGCAGGCGCTGGCGTCAAAACCCACACTTGCGCGTGTCGCTCGGCTATCTCGAGCGCATCTTTGATTACCTCGCCGCGAACGATATTCGAATGTACCGCATGTCGTCGGACATCGCGCCATATATAACGCACCCGGATTTCACGCAATTCCACGGGCAGATCGAAGAATGCCGCGATGAACTTCGCGCGCTGGGCCGCCGCGCGCGCAAAGGAAAGCTGCGGCTCTCGTTTCACCCGTCCCAATTCATCGTCCTAAACAGCCCAGATCCGGTGCTGGTGCAAAAGAGCATTGCCGACCTTGCCGCGCAGGCGGAAATGCTGGATCGCATGGAATTGGGGTCGGAAGCTGTCGTCGTCGTGCACGCCGGCGGGACCTATGGGGACGTGGATGAAGGATGCAATCGCTGGATCAAAACCTACCGCACGCTGTCGCCAAAAATCCGGCGGCGCCTTGTGCTCGAGAATGACGACTCGCGCTACAGCGCCGCGGACGTGCTGAAAATTCATGACGCGACCGGCGTGCCGCTGATTTTCGATCATCAGCATTTTCTTTGCTACAACCCGCAGGGGCTGGACCTGGGCCCGACGGTGCGAAAATTTATGGGCTCCTGGCCGGCGAAAGTGCGGCCGAAAATTCATTTCTCTTCCCCCCGCACAGAACTGCGAGAGTTAAAACGACGGGACCGGAAGACGCGAAAAAGTACCCTCGTGCTCCAGCCGCCGGTCTGGACCGGTCACGCCGATTTTTGCCATCCGTTTGAATTTATCACCCTGATGCGCGCGCTGGAGGGTGCAGAGTTCGATGTCATGCTGGAGGCGAAATCGAAGGACCTCGCTCTTCTCCGGCTACGCCGCGATTTGCAGCGCTACGCTCCCGCGGTGGCCGTGCGCTTCGGGCTGCCCGCCCTGCGCCACATTCCGGATGAAAGCAGAACCATCCTGGTGGAAGAGAACGCGTTGGAGGCCGCGGCAATGCGCTCCAGCAGAAACGCCGGTTGAGAAGCCACCGTTTGTCCACATCTTGAATCCGTATGAACGCGGAGATGGATGTGGGGACGAACAAAAAGGCGTTCCAAATTAATCTCGACGCAAAGAAGTACGGCACCTTTGCGGAGATCGGCGCCGGGCAGGAAGTTGCGCGCCGCTTTTTTCACGTGGGCGGCGCGTCGGGGACGGTGGCGAAAACCATGTCCGCTTACGACATGACGTTCAGCGACGCGATTTACGGGTCGACCGACCGGTACGTGAGCCGGAAACGTCTTCACACCATGCTGAGTCACGAGTACGAACTCCTGCACGAACGCCTCGACGCAAAGCTGGGCGCCGAACGCACCTTTTTCGTTTTTGCCGATACCGTCGCGGCGCGAAGTTTTAAGCAGCACAATGAGTCGCATGGCTGGCTCGGTGTTCGCTTTCAAGCCCAGACACGTGGCGAGCCGAGCCAGATCATCATTCACGTGCGCATGCTCGATGAGGAGAACGTGGACCAGCAAGAGGCGCTCGGGATCATCGGTGTCAACCTCATCTACGGCGCGTTCTACTATCACCAGTCGGAGAAGCTGATCGCGTCGCTGCACGAGAACCTGGCGCCGGATCGGCTCGAGGTCGACATGGTGAAGTTCTCCGGACCGGCTTATGCAGGCGTCGATAATCGCCTCATGAGTCTGCAGCTCGTGAGCCAGGCTTTGACGAATGCGGTCATGTTCACCGCCGACGGCGAAACGGTGCAACCAGCGGAAATTTTCTACAAAAAAGCGATCCTGGTCGAGCGAGGAAGTTTCCGTCCAGTCACGCATGCGACGAACGACATGTTGAACGGCGCGCGCCGTGCCTTCCTCGAGCAGTCAGGCGCGCCGGAAACAGACTTGATCGTGCTCATGGAGATGACTCTCGAAAATCTGCTTTCAGAGGGACAACTTAATCATGCCGATTTCCTGGCTCGCGTGGATATCCTCGGCGCCCTTGGGCGGACTGTATTGATCTCCAAATTCGGCGAATATTATCGGCTCGCAGCCTATCTGGCGCGCTACACGAATATGATGATCGGGCTAGTCATGGGACTACCCAGTTTGATGGAAATCTTCGACGAAAAATATTATTTGAACCTGGAAGGCGGCATCCTCGAAGCGCTCGGACGCATGTTCAAGGGCGGTTTGAAACTCTATGTGTATCCGATGTTCGATGCAGCGAGCGGCGAACTGATTACGGCGACGAAGCTCAAGGTGGCGCCTAATCTCCGTTGGCTTTTTCGCTACCTGATCGACAACAACTACGTGCACGAGATCACGGAGTACAATCCGGACTTCCTGCGGATTTATCCGCCGGACGCGCTGCGGAAGATGCAATCGGGAGACGCAGCCTGGGAGCACATGGTGCCGCCGGAAGTGGTCCGAATCATCAAGGAACGGTCGTTTTTCGGTTACCGCTCGCCGGCAGCGGCTTGACCGACCCAGGCAGCAACCTGTCGCTCCCGTAGGGCGTCTCCAGCCAGAAAAGGCGAGTGTCGGCACGGTTTCCGCTACATGGTCTTTCGGCACCATGGCGCGACGCGGAAATTCTGTTATTGGCATCGATCTCGGGAAGCGCGTCCTCAAAGGGGTGTTGCTGCAACGCAAAGGTGAAGAGCGTTACGTCCTGACGAGCTACGCCTCTCGCGAAGTTCCGGAAGAGCTCACAAGCGCTGACGACCTTGCACATCAGCTAAAGCTTCTGCTTAAAGATCTGGGCGGCAGCTCGAAAGCATGCGCGGTCGCGGTTTCCGATCCCGGTTCGCTTCTGCGGATCATCGAGCAACCGCATACGCCGATCGATCTGTTGCGAAATGCACTGCGCTTGAACGGTCTCGCCGTTCTGAACCAGGAGTGCAAGGATTTCGTGCTCGACTGCGCTCCAGTCTGCGCCAACGGCGCCAGCGGCAACAGCGTAGACGGGAACGGCGCGAACGGTGGAGGTGGAACCGCGACCGACACCGCCGTTATGACCAAGACGCGCTACCTCGTCGGGGGAATGCTTCGGCCGACGGTGAAATACATTTCCGAAGTGATGACCAAGACCCGCATGACCGCGGAAATTCTCCAGCTCGCGCCGGTCTGCTCGTTCAACGCCTTCGAGTTTGCCTATCCGGCTATTTTCGAGAACGAAGCGTTCCTGCTCCTCGACCTCGGTCATTTGCAAAGCACGGTTTTGATTGGCAATAAAAAAGAGCTCGTACTCGTCCGGAGCATTGAGTATGGCGGCAAGGCTCTGAACCAGGCGCTGACGGCGGACGGCGCGCTCGATTCCGAAGCGGCGCAGTTAATGATCCGCGAGGGTGACGCCGGCATGGCGGAAATATGCCGCACATCGCTCATGCGGCTGGCCACCGAAGTGCGGAACTCGATCGGTTTCTTCGAAGGGCAACACGAAGAAAGCATCCATCGAATCTTCGTCTCAGGTGGGCTCGCGCGGACGGAAACAATCCTGCAAACTCTGAGCGACGAGCTGGGATTGCCATGTGAAATCTGGGACCCGCTCGAAACTTGTGAAGTGGCATTGCCGCCGGCGAAACGCCAGGCGCTGCCGAAAGAATTTGTGTCACTCAACGTCGCGTGCGGAGCAGCGTTCGAATACCTGAGAAACTAGGCGCGTCATGGCTCTGCATCTCAACCTCCTCCACGAGGAGATTCTGCAACAGCGCCAGCGTCAGCGCGATCCCCTTAAACTTGGTCTGATCGTGATGGGAGCGTTCGGTGCGCTGATGTTTTTCTACTACATGTGGAATGCGTATCAGACCCTGGAGATCAAGAGTCAGCTCAGCGCTACGCAACGCGAATGGGCGAAGGTCGAACCAAAGGTGACTGCGGTGCAAAAGCGCGCAACTGAACTAACCGCAATCATCAGCACGACCAAAGTGCTCGATGGGATTATCGAGAGCCGGTTCTACTGGGCGCCATTCCTGGAAAAACTCGCGCGCTGCGTAGCGCCGAATGTGCAACTCACGAGCGTTGAGGGCACGGTCTCTGAGGAGAGCAAAAGCGTCAACGTCGTGATTGAGGGAGTGGCCGCTGGCCGGGAAGCGCGTGGCGCAGCCGAGGAATTGCGCCAGCTTCTAACCGAACAAATCGGGCAGGATCACAAGGACGTGAAGGTCGACTTCAAATCTCTGGAAGATCTCGACACGGTGGTAAACATCGGAGGAGCGAACATGCCGACCGCGCGCTACGCTCTCGTCGTTAGTTTTGATCCATCCGCCGCGGGTGCGAGCGCGGCGGCGTCACCAGCTCCGGCCCGCAAGCCGAAGGAGAAACCGGAGTGAAACTGACCAAGGACCAACTGCAGAAAGTGATCCTGAGCGCGATTGGTTTCGCGATCCTCATCTATGTTTATTTCACTTTTTTCCTCGGACCGCTCAACAAGAGCCGCGCTTCGATGATCGGTTCGATCGCCAGTCTCCAGAAAAAGATTGGGGATTCCAACGGCGAGATGCGGAAGGGCGCTGTTCTGGAAGAACAAGCCAAGACCGCGACGACGCGATTCGCGGCGTTGAAAGCGTTGAGCCCCGAAGGAGCTCCTATCGCCTGGTTCCCACCGCGAATGAAAACATTTTTTGCCGCTCAGGAGATCGACAAAGCCACGGCACGGCTGGATAGCAGCAGTGCGTTCAAGCAGCCGGAGCTGGCCGACTGGATGAAATACGCATGGCAGATCGATCTGCCGCAGACGGATTTTGCAGCCCTCGGTAAAGCGGTCGCCGCTCTGGAGAATACGGAGCCGCTCCTTTCCACTTCGCGTTTGAGCCTCAAAGCATCGGCCGAAGATCCGCAGCATCAGCAGGCGCTCTTATCGGTCTCGACCGTCATTGTAAGACGATGAAATCCTCTACTGCTTCTCTGTTGCTCTGCCTCGCGAGCTTTTCCTCCACGATTGCGGCGGCGGTCCCGGCTGCGCCAACGGAGCCGATCGAACTTGCGATAAAGTCCTCTTTCACAATGGAGTCGAGCGGTCGCAACCCATTTTGGCCGATCGGCTGGAAGCCCGTCGCGAAAGCGGCGAATGGGGGTGCAAGCGTCGGGCCCTCAATCTCGCCGAGCGCCTTCCTGGTCAGCTCGATTACCGTCGATCCCGGGGGCCGTTTTGCGATTATCAACGGGAAAGCGATGCAGGAAGGACAGCAGTTCGGACTGCAAATCGGCACTCAAACGCAGGAACTCACGGTCAAGCGGATCGAAGATGGCCGTGTGATTTTAGGAAATCGGGACGAGGAGATTCCGGTCCCGCTCCGCCGTAAATAGTCGCGCAGCTCAATGGAGCGGCCTGTAAAACGAGCGGAACGCATCCGCCTTTTTCTCTAGCTCGAGTCGACGGGCCGGCAACGTATTGCCTGATTCGATTCCGCTCCGCGCCAGGGCGACGCACAGCCGCACCATATTGCTGTAGTCATCGATCGAGACGTACTCGCACGCGATTGTCCCGTCGGGCGCGCAGTTGTGATAGTTGCCAAGTGCGAGGCTCGCCGCGATGCATCGATAACCGTAGAGCTGATAAGCACTCGCCTCGCAGGCGCCGCCATCAAGCAAACAGCGTTGCACCGGGATACCGGTCCGCTTAGCGACGTCCAACAAATGCGACGTGCCGGCATCATCGAAGATCGAGAGCCGGTCGCCCACCCGCACGATCGGCCCGCGTCCCATCTCTGCCCCACCACGCGGCGTGCTTGTCTCGAGCGAGAAAATCGTTAAAGCCTCCGGCAGCGCTCCTGTACGGGCCAGCTCGATGGCGCCGGCGAAGCCCACTTCTTCGGCGCGGGTGAAAATTCCAACGCAATTCACGTCAGCCTCTCTCCGCTCCAACTCGTAAAACGTGCAGATGATCCCTGCACAGCCGAGCAGATCGTCGCAGGCACGGGAATGGATTCGTTCCTCCTTCAATTCGAAGGCTGGTAAATCGAACATGGCGAAGTCGCCGAATTCACGTCGCGCAGCGCCTTCGAGGTAGATCTGCGCAACCGAGCCGAGAAATTGGAACTCTCCGTCCGGTCCGCGCACCCATGCCGGATGATCCATATGTGCAGCGAAAGCCCAGCTTGCGGGGCGATCCGCATCTCCTCGATATCGCGCGATCAGATTCCCGAATGGATCCTGGTCCAGCGTGACGCGCGCGCACCTATGCAACTGCGCGACAATTTCATCACGCACCGCCTCTTCATGGAACGGTGCCGTCGGCCGCTCGAGGAGTGCGCGAACGACGCGGAGAAGTTCGGCCCTGCCCAAAATTCCTAGGTGACGCGGCGCTTCAGCTGCGCGAACGGCACGACTTCGCTTTCGTGCAGGACAATTCGATCGATCCCGCGCAAGAGACGCCACCATTGCCAGGCACAGCCGGCGACAATCAGCAAAACGAGGGCGAGAAAGGCGAGCGCGACAAGCGCGTCAAATCGCCAAACATTGGCCTGACGCACCATCTGCGCAGCCTTCACCGGATCGGCCAGAGTTTGCGCAGTGTGTGCGAAGGCGTCCGCGCCGCTCAGGAATCCAATCTTCGGATCTGGCGAAAACAATTTCATCCAGCCGGCGGTGAAGGTGACCGCGCACATGAAACAGAGCGGGACGAGAGTCACGAACACGTAACGTGTTTTACGCATTTTGATCAGGATGGTCGTGCCGAGGCAGAGCGCAATAACCGAGAGCAGCTGGTTGGCGAGACCGAAAAGCGGCCAAAGACTGTTGATCCCACCCAGCGGGTCGAGCACGCCTTGATACAAAAACCAGCCCCACGCGGCGACCAGCAGCACACTGGCAAAAACGTTTGCCGGGAGCGAACGCGTGTCGCCCAACGGCCGCCAGATATTGCCTAACAAGTCCTGGAGGAGAAAGCGCCCGACACGCGTGCCCGCGTCTATTGTCGTGAGGATGAAGAGCGCCTCGAACATGATCGCGAAGTGATACCAGAGCGCCAGGGCGGTCGGGCTCGCCGAGACGCGCGCAAACATGCGCGCCATTCCCACCGCGAACGTCGGTGCGCCGCCGGCGCGGCCGAACATCGTGGTCTCCCCCAAATTCGAAGCGAGCTGCTGCATGCCGGCTTCCGACACGGGAAAGCCAGCCGCGCTGACCCTGGCCACCACTTCGGTCGGCGTGCCCTTGGTGTTGATCGCAAAATATTCCCCAGGTTGCAGAACGCACGCGGCGATCATTGCCATGAGCGCAACCATCATTTCGGTGACCATCGCGCCGTAGCCGATCTCGCGAATGCGCGACTCGCGTCCGATCATTTTTGGCGTGGTGCCGGAAGCGATCAGTGAGTGAAATCCGGAGACGGCGCCACAAGCGATCGTGATAAAAACGAAAGGAAACACAGGGCCGGCGAAAACAAGTCCGGAACCGTCCACAAAACGTGAGACCGCGGGCATGAGCAGGGTTGGATGGAACGCGACCACAGCGACAGCAAGGGCTGCCACGGTTCCCAGTTTAAGAAACGTGCTCAGATAATCGCGCGGCGTGAGAAGCAGCCAGACGGGCAGGATTGACGCGGCGAGTCCGTAAACCATGATCGCCCAGGCGAGCCACTTCTCGTCCTGGCGGAACCAGTTTTCCAAGAGCGGAAAATGCGAGAGGAACTGGCCGCCCCAGACGGCGAAGACCAGCCCCGCCACCCCGAAAGCCGTGATCCAGCCGACGCTGAGTTTTCGGGTACGCAGGCCAATCCCCATCACGAGCGCGACAGGAATCGTCATCGCCATAGTGAAGACACCCCACGGGCTTTTCGCGAGGGCTTGCACGACAACCAGCGCGAGCACCGCAATCAGGATCGTCATAATGGCAAGGACACTGACTAAGGCGAGTGCGCCAACGCCCGGCCCGATCTCTTCCCTCACCATTTGGCCCAGCGTTTTCCCGCGCCGCCGCACCGAGCTGAAGAGGACGATCATATCGTGCACGCCGCCGCCGAGCGTCGCGCCGATCAATATCCAAAGCGTTCCGGGGAGAAATCCAAATTGCGCGGCGAGCACAGGTCCAACGAGCGGACCGGGCCCCGCAA
>JBDTYN010000007.1:0-16106 GCA_040005675.1 Chthoniobacterales bacterium | reverse complement strand
GGATTCGCGGGCGGCTGCAAATCGTGTTCACCAAACGCCGGCACCGGGAATTCGCTTGCCTGCGTGGAACGCAAGTGCGCGGCCTTGTCATCGCCGGTAAGTTTCTGCCCGTCGATCTTCCGCTGCAGTTCCATGAAGGCGTGCAGCAACGCCTCGGGCCGCGGCGGGCATCCGGGAATATAAACATCAACCGGAATGTAACGGTCGATCCCTTTAAGAACATTGTAACCCTGCTTGAATGGCCCGCCGGAAATCGCGCACGCGCCCATCGAAATGACATACTTCGGATCGGGCATCTGATTGTAGAGGCGCACGATTTGCGGCGCCATTTTCTTGGTCACCGTCCCGGCGACGATCATCAGGTCGGCCTGTCTCGGCGAAGGTCGGAAAACTTCTCCGCCAAACCGCGCGAGATCGTAGCGTGACGCTGCGGTGGCGATCATTTCGATCGCGCAACAGGCGAGACCGAACTGCAGCGGCCAGATGGAGTTGCGGCGCCCCCAGTTGTAGAGCTCCTGCGTGGACGTGACCCAAATTCCCTGCTTCTGCAGCTCGCTTTTTAGCCCTTCATTAATCGTTTCGCTCATCTCTCGTTCCGTCGCTACTTCGCCCAATTCAGACACCCTTTGCCCCAGGCCCAAGCGAGCCCTTCGATCAGCAGGAGCAGGAAAACGAGGACGGCGACAAATGCTCCCACCGGCAGGCTTGTGAATGCGACCGCGAAGGGCACCAGGAAAATCGCTTCAACATCGAAGATTAAAAAAATGATGGCATAGAGATAGTATTGCGAGCGGAACTGCACCTGCGCTTCCCCGATCGATTCGACGCCGCATTCATAAGTGGCGTTCTTTTCCACCCCCGGTTTCGGCGGTTGGAAAAAACGCCTCCAAAGCCACGCCAGACCGAGCGGCATCAAGGGAAACGTGACCGCGACGCCGCAGAAGATGATGATAAAGAAATAGGGGGCAGGCGTCATACCATATGGGAGAAGTTACTCGGAAAGGTTTCGGCCACGGCTATAATCGATTGTGCAAAGAACGGTAAAGCAATTCAGCAGTTTTGCCGAAGCGGAAAAGGCAGATCGCGAGTTTTACAAAAAACTCTCGACGCGCTGGAAGCTTGAGTTTTTCTTGCTTCGTAAATTGGCGGCCGCTTTTCTTGCACGATGGATGGCGGCTTTGTCGATCAGATCTTCGTTCGCGCGAAATCCGCTCTGCTCTCGCCCCTCGCCCACGCGCCGGATTGGGTGACCCAGCTCGCCTCCAGTCTCATCAGCATCGGGATGCTGCTCGGCGTGTTCATGTCGCTATTCGCGCTGATGTCGGTGCTGGAACGAAAAATTCTTGGTCGCATCCAGAACCGCTATGGCCCAAACCGCGTCGGCCCATTCGGACTCCTCCAGCCCGTTGCCGACGGCATCAAGATGCTGATCAAGGAAGACGTCGTGCCGATTCGCGCGGACAAGGTTGTGCATTTCCTCGCGCCGATCGCCAAAGTCGTGCCCGCGTTCCTCGCCCTCGGGGTGATTCCGTACGGCAGAAACATGACGCCGTTCGCGATCGATGGCGGCATCTTGTTTTTCTTTGCCGTCGGCTCTGCGACGGAGCTTGCAGTGTTCATGGCCGGCTGGGGCAGCAACAACAAGTTCTCCATGCTTGGGGCGATGCGCGCGATCGCGCAGATGGTCAGCTATGAGCTGCCGCTTTTGATCACGGTTTTGCCCGTTGTGATGATCGTCGGCTCGCTCTCGCCCGACGCGATCGTCGCGGCGCAAAGCGGGTACACTTTCGGCATCGTGCCAAAATGGTTCGTGGCGACGCCGTGGGGCGCTGCCGCCTTCCTTTTATTTTTTGTCTCCGGGCTGGTGGAATCCAATCGGACTCCATTCGACGTGCCGGAGGGAGAATCGGAGATCGTAGCGGGACACATGACGGAATACTCCGGGTTCAAGTACGCCACCTTTTTCCTGGCCGAATACTTTGGAATGTTCGCGGTCAGCGGCCTGGCCGTAACGCTCTTTCTTGGTGGGTGGCAGGCACCGATAAGAGGCCTCCAGTTCATTCCCTCCTACCTCTGGTTTTTCGGAAAGCTTGCGGCGCTGCTTTTTGTCTTCGTTTGGATCCGCGGCACGCTGCCGCGCACGCGAGTGGATCACGTTATGAATTTCGCCTGGAAGTTCATGCTGCCGATGGCGTTCACCTGCATCCTCGCCGCCGCTGTCTGGCACTATCAGGCACGCGGTTTTGCCGGCTGGCTCTGGTCGTTGGTCATCGTCGCCGCTGCTTATCTCGGACTATCGCGCCTGCTCGATACGCGGAAAAATTTGAGCATCCGGACCTACCGCTTCGCGGAATGAGCAGCACCGCCTTCCTCGTTATCGCCGTGCTGACAATGACGGCTGCGCTTGCAGCTGCCACGCTGCCGAAGCTCATCCACGCAGCGCTTAGTCTGGTCGTCGCGTTTCTCGGCCTCGCGGCGTTTTACGTTCTGCTCGGCGCGGAGTTCGTCGGCCTGGTGCAGGTGTTTGTTTATGTCGGCGCGGTCGCGGTCCTGATCGTCTTCACAATTCTGCTGACGCGGCGCGATGAGGAAAATACCGGTGGTTTTCACTGGAGCGGCGTCGTCATTGCTCTCGCTGTCTTCGGTGGGCTGCTCTGGTCGATCCTGCGCACGCCGTCGCTTTCCCTCGCCGCGTCGCAAATCGATCCACTGACCGTGAAACGCATCGGAGAAGTGTTGATGACGGACTACGTTTGGCCGCTCCAATGCGTGGGCCTGTTGCTGACGGCTGCACTGATCGGCGCGCTTGTGCTTGTGATGGAGGAAAAACGCTGATGCAGAGATTTCTCTTCCGGGTAGCGCACGCGTCTCGCGTGCTGCCGATTGCGTCCTCGCGATCGCGGATTTTTTCTTCATCTGGTGAGGAAGGGGAGGCGAAACAAGTTCGTTTCGGCGAGACGCCGAAACCAGCACGCGGGACGGGTGCGCTACCCAATTCAATTGACGCCCCGCGATGATACCAACCCTCCAGCTCGTTCTCATCATTTCCGCAGCATTATTTTGCATCGGACTTCTGGCCGCGCTCAGCCGGCGTCACGCGGTCTTCATTCTGATTGGGATCGAGATGATGCTCGCTGCCGCGAACCTGAACTTCGTCGCGTTCTGGCGCTTTGGCCCAGAACCCCAACAACCGACCGGTGTGATGGTCGCGATCTTCTCCATTGCGATCTCTGCCGCGGAAGCGGCCGTCGGGCTCGCACTCGTCATCGCCGTTTATCGCCACTACCGAACGACCAACGTCGATCAACTCGATCAGCTAAAAGGATGACTTCCTGGATCGTCGCCCACCTTTGGCTGATACCGGCGGCGCCGCTGTTGAGTTCACTCCTCATTCTGAGCTGGGGAAAATCGCGGCGTACAGGCGCGACGGCGCTCGCGATCATCGGTCAGATCGTAGCCCTCGCGCTCTCGGTAGCTGCATTTCTACCTACGCTCGGCACGCCAGGCTTCCGTGCCTTTCACAATTTCACCTGGTTCACTTTCGGCGAGCAATCGCTCCGCATCGGATGGGTTCTCGATCCGCTGAGCGCTGCGATGCTGGTCATGATCACGCTCGTCGCGTTCTGCATCTTTGTTTTCAGCGTCGGTTACATGGCCGGAGACGAGAATCTCACGCGCTTCTTTGCGTATCTCTCCTTCTTCAGCGCTGCGATGCTGGGCGTCGTCATTGCAAACAGCCTGCTTCTGCTCTTCGTCTGCTGGGAACTGGTTGGGCTCGCGTCCTATCTGCTGATCGGATTCTGGATTCACAGACCGAGCGCCGCAGCGGCTGCGAGGAAGGCTTTTCTGACCACGCGCATCGGCGATCTCGGATTCTTTCTCGGCCTTCTTTGGCTCTACCGCAGTAGCGGGACGTTGCTCTTTTACGAGAATGGAAATGGTTGTCTTGAAAACGCGGGACTCGTTGCGCTTGGTGCCAGCGCCACCTTTGTCGCGCTGCTCATTTTCTGCGGAGCCGTCGGCAAATCGGGACAATTCCCACTCCACGTCTGGTTGCCGGACGCGATGGAAGGGCCGACTCCCGTTAGCGCGTTGATTCACGCCGCCACGATGGTGGCCGCCGGTGTTTTTCTTGTCGCGCGCGTCTATCCGCTCTTCTCGTTAGGCGCAACCAACGGCGTTACGGCCTCGCTTACAGTCGTGGTCTGGATCGGAGTCGTCACGGCTTTGATCGCGTCGCTCATTGCGGTCGCTCAGTTCGATATCAAACGCATCCTCGCCTATTCCACTGTGTCGCAGCTGGGGCTGATGATGGTCTCGCTCGGCGTCGGTGGTGTCGCGGCTGGAATCATGCATCTCCTTGCGCACGGTTTTTTCAAAGCGCTCCTTTTCCTGGGCGCTGGGTCGGTCCTTCACAGCTCTCACCACGAGCAGGACATCCGCAAAATGGGCGGTCTGCGAGGGCTTATGCCGGTGACGTTTCTCACCTATGCGATCGGCATGATGGCTCTCAGCGGCGTGCCGCTCTTTTTTTCCGGAGCGTGGACAAAAGAAGAAATCCTCCACGCCACGTCACAATGGCCGAAGTCGCATCTGCCCCATTACCTGATGATGGCTGGCGTGGTCCTGACCGCGCTCTACATGACGCGGCAGATGATCTACGTCTTCTTCGGCAATCGGCGCGCAGCCTCTGAGCAGGCGAGTGAGAGTCCGCGCGTCATGACGCTGCCACTCGTTCTCCTCGCGCTCGGCACAATTCTATTAAGTGTCGTTGTTACGCCCGCGTGGCCTTGGCTCTACGACTACCTGAGCGGACGCGCGCCTCACTATGATCTCGCTCTCTTAATTCAGCCGATGCTTTTCGTGTCGCTTGCGCTGGTCGCGACCGGTGTGGGCCTGGGCGTTCTGCTGTATCGCAAGGCCTGCGAGACCGACCCCTTGCAACGCGCGCAGCCGGCGTTGTTTCAATTTCTCGAGAATAAGATGTTGCTGGACGAATTTTACGCGCGCACGGTCGTCGCGTTTGGCCAAAGAGCTGCGCTGCTCTCCGATTGGCTGGATCGGTATTTGTGGGACGGTCTCGTGCGCGGCTTTGGCGGAATCGGGCAGCTCTTCGGGATCATGACGAAGAATCTCGACGAGCGCGGTATCAACGCCGGCATTGATGAAGGCGTCACCGGCACCCGCGGTCTGGGCCGTTTCATGTCGGCTGCTCACTCC
This sequence comes from Chthoniobacterales bacterium, assembly GCA_040005675.1. Lineage (GTDB taxonomy): Bacteria > Verrucomicrobiota > Verrucomicrobiia > Chthoniobacterales > UBA10450 > JACCXL01. The sequence goes on along the minus strand of JBDTYN010000007.1, from coordinate 10,886 downwards.
GGGCAGATCCAGACGTATTTGGGCGCCGTTAGCGTCGGCATGCTCGCGCTCCTGCTCCTTTACGCATGGCTGGGATGATCACACTGCTCATTCTCATGCCGCTCCTGGGTGCTCTTTTCGCGAGCGGCGCGCGGCAGAATCACGCACGCGCCGTCGCTCTCGGATGCAACGGGGTCACCGCAATTCTGGCCTTTGCCTTGTGGCGAAACTTCGACGCGGGCGCAGCCGGTCTGCAGATGGTCGAACGCCATGCCTGGATTCCCGTGATTGGCGCCGAATATCTCCTCGGCGTCGACGGCTTAAGTCTGCTGCTTGTGTTACTGGCGTCACTCATCTTCCCATTCGCATTTCTCGCGCAGCGGGTGAGTCGAGGCCTCTGTGCCTTGCTGCTGATCATGCAATCCGCACTTTACGGAACCTTCACCGCGCAGAATTTCGTACTCTGGTTTTTGTTTTACGAGATGAGCTTGGTGCCCGCGTTCCTGCTCATCAAAATTTGGGGCGGCGAAAACCGGGATCGTGCCGCGACCAAATTTTTCGTTTACACATTTCTTGGCAGCGTTGCGATGCTGCTGTCGTTCCTTGGAATCTATTTCGCAAAGGGCACGTTTGACTTTGGCGCGCTCGCGGCCCTCGGGAAAAATGGGCTGCTCAGTGGGGACCTCGCGTGGCTCGCCTTCGCCGGAATCTTTCTCGGGCTCGCGGTGAAAGTGCCGCTCTTTCCGTTTCATACCTGGCTGCCCGACGCCTACGAAAGCGCGCCCGTCGGTGTTTCGATGGTGCTGACTGGCGTGCTCTCCAAGATGGGCGTTTACGGGTTCATCCGTCTCCTGCTTCCGCTTTTCCCTTACGAGATCAAGATGCTCGGCCCCTGGCTGCTTGGGCTCGCGGTCTGTTCAATCGTCTTCTCTGCCTTGGCCGCGTGGGCCCAGTCAGATTTGAAACGGATGGTGGCCTATCTCTCAATTACCCATCTCGGCTACTGCATGCTCGGTCTCTTTGCTATTACTGCCACCGCGGTGCGCCCACCGAGCGAGATGCAAGCAGCGTTAAGCGGCGTCTTCCTGCAAATTTTCAATCATGGCGTGACCGCCGCGGCGCTGTTCTACTACGTCGGCTTGCTCGAGCAACGCCGCGGCACGCGCGGCCTCGACGATTTCGGCGGCCTGATGCAACGCACGCCACTGCTTTGTGCCTGGATGAGTGTGGCCATGTTTTCTTCGCTCGGACTGCCAGGGCTGAACGGATTCATCGGCGAGTTTCTGATCTTCAAGGGTTCGTTCGCGGTCGCCGCAGCCTTCACTTCTGTGGCGGTTATCGGCCTTCTGGTCACAGCCATCGTTTTCATGCGCGCCATGCAAACGCTCTTCAGCGGCTCTCTTGCCGAAAGTTGCAGCGCGTTTCCGGATCTTCTACGCAGCGAAAAGATCGTCATTGTTCCGGTCACGCTCCTCATGTTCGCGATCGGCGTCACGCCGCAGTTCCTCCTCAACATCTTTAATACGACTGTGGTTCGGATGACGCAGCTGTTTGCCTAAGCCGACTGGAATGAAACAGGGGGTTATTGCCGCGGCGCAGATCGCATACTCGATTTATCTGCTGCGCGGCCAGAAGGTGATGCTCGATTATGACCTCGCGGCGCTCTACGGCGTCGCTACGAAGGTTCTGAACCAGGCAGTGAAGCGGAATGCGGGACGTTTTCCCGATGACTTCATGTTCCAACTCACAGCCGAGGAAACACGATCTTTAAGGTCACAAGTTGTGACCTTAAAGCGTGGAGAGCATTTAAAATATCGCCCTTACGCCTTTACGGAACAGGGCGTCGCCATGCGATCAAGCGTTCTAAAAAGCGACCGCGCTGTGAAGGTGAACATCGCGATCATGCGTGCCTTCATTCGACTGCGTGAGGCGCTGGAGACAAATCGCGAGCTGGCGCGGAAATTCGAAGAGCTCGAAGCGCGCGTCGGCGGACATGACAAGCAGATCGCCGGAATCATCGAAGCGATTCGCCAGTTGATCGCCAGGCCTGAGCGCCCAAAGCGAGAGATCGGCTTTCATGTTCATGAGAAAGCTGCGCGCTATCGCACACGCAAGCTTCGATGATCGCCTGGACGATCTACATCACGTTTGCGGGAGCGTTTGCGCTGCTCTTCATGCCGCGCTTGTTCGCGCGTGGGATCGCCCTTGCCACGGCGGCGGCTGGATGCGCGATCAGCTTGGGCGCGTTCTTCTGCGACGACATCCGTTCCGCTCCATTTACCACCATCATACGCATTCCGTGGGTTTCGATACTGGGGATGGAATATCATCTCGCCGTCGATGGCATTAGCCTTACGCTCGCTCTTGTTACCGGCCTGACGGCGGTCAGCGCCGTGCTCTTCTCGTGGAACGTCGAACAACGGCCTAACGAGTTCTTTTTCTGGCTGCTTCTCGTCGTGGGCGGGTCCTACGGCGTGTTCTTGAGCGCAGATCTCTTTCTTCTCTTCGTCTTTTACGAGCTGGTTATCGTCCCAAAATATTTCCTCATCGCGATCTGGGGTTCCACCAACAAGGAATACAGCGCCATGAAGCTGACGCTCTATTCCTTCTTCGGCGGCGCCCTTGTCTTCATTGGAATTCTCGCTGCTTACGTCACGGCAGGCTCCTTAGACCTTCAGCAGCTCGCGCAGTTCCAATTTACGCCGCAGCTGCAGTTGTGGGCGTTTCCAGTATTGTTCCTCGGCTTCGCTGTGCTGGCCGGCATCTGGCCGCTCCATACGTGGGCGCCGACCGGCCACGTCGCCGCGCCGACTGCAGGTTCGATGCTCCTCGCAGGAATCGTAATGAAACTCGGCGCCTACGGCGCGCTCCGCGTCGCGATGAATCTATTCCCGCAAGGTTTCGCGGTCTGGCGTAACTGGATCGCGGTATTCGCCGTTATCGGAATTGTCTATGCCGCAGCCGTGGCGCTCCGACAACGTGATCTGAAATTTGTCATCGGCTACTCCAGCGTCAGCCACATGGGATTCGTTTTGCTCGGGCTGGCCACCGCCAATGCGCTCGGCGCCGGAGGAGCGGTGCTGCAAATGTTCTCGCACGGCGTCATCGGCGCGTTGCTCTTCGCCATCGCCGGCATGGTCTATCGCCGCACTCACACACGCGATCTCGACGCTCTGGCGACGATGGAACTGAGCCGTGCGCTTCCCTTCGCCGCTTTTTCGTTCGTCGTCGCATCCGCTGCATCGATGGGCATTCCTGGATTCAGCGGATTCGCCGCCGAAATCACGATCTTGATTGGCGCGTGGAAGGCTTACCCGCTCGCGGTGTGGATCACCGGCGCAGGCATGGTGCTCGTCGCCGCGTTCACACTGCGTGCGCTGAAGAAGAGCTTCTTTGGCGATGACGCGCCAGGTGGATCGGCCGCTCCGCCGGGCGATCCAACGAATGTTGCGAGCGCGCCGACATTCCTGACATCGCGTGCCGAGCGCACGATCCACCGGCTAAACGAGTATCAGCCGATCACGCTGCCGGAGAAACTCGGTGCCGGTTTGCTGATCTTTAGCACCCTGGCCGTTGGAATCTACCCAAAGGTCCTGCTCGATCGCATCCTACCCGCAGTTGAAGCGATGCGGTTCTTGAGATGAGAGCGCCTTCCGGTTTGGGTAGCGCACGCGTCTCGCGTGCTGGTTTTGGCGTCTCGCTAAAACGAACTTTGGCTTCCGTTTTTCTGACAAGGTCCCCGCTTGCAAGGACGAAATTGCCAGCACGCGTGATGCGTGCGTTCTCCTGATGAGTTACCTCGAGCTCCTGAAGCTTGCCTCGCCGGAAGCCATCCTGGTCATTACCGCACTGGCGATTCTGGCACTTGGACTCGCGAGCAGACGGACGCGTGCCCTCTGCTCGGCCGTCGCTGCTTTCGGATTAGCGGGAGCCGCTTTCGCCGTGCTCATGCTGCCGCAACAAGCCGCTCTCTTCAACGGCATGCTGGTAATTACGCCACTCGCCTCTTTCTTCAAAATCACCTGCCTGGTACTGGCATTTTTCACCGTGCTCCTCGCTCACGGAAACAATTCTTTACGCAATCAAAGCGAGTATCTCGCCATGCTTCTGCTCGCGACGATCGGACTCATGCTGCTCGTCGGCAGCGAGGAGTTGCTCATGATCTTCATCGGGCTCGAACTGACCGGCCTCTCGCTTTATGTCATGACCGGATTCGACAAAACTGATGTGCGCTCCGCTGAAGCAGGCTTGAAGTATTTCCTTTTCGGCAGCACGGCCAGCGCGTTCACGCTTTTTGGTTTGAGCTTTGTCTACGGCATGTCGGGCACGACAGGGCTTGCCGCGATTGGGCAAAAACTGAGCGCTGGCCCCGTTCAACCGCTCCTCGCCGCCGGCATCGTCATGACTCTCATCGGCTTCGCTTTTAAAATCGCCGCCGCGCCGTTCCATCTTTGGGCGCCCGACGCCTACCAGGGCGCGCCTGTCCCGACCGCTGCGTTCATCGCCTCGGGTTCGAAGGTCGCCTCCTTCGTCGTGCTTGGGAAAATCGTGCTCGTCGGCTTCGGGCCTGCCCACGGCAGCGCCGCATGGCACGCGATGGTTGCCGGGTGGATGCCGGTGCTGGCAGCGCTGGCCGCTTTGTCCATCGTCGTTGGCAATCTCGTCGCGCTCGTCCAGTCCAACGTCCGTCGGTTGCTCGCCTACTCCGCCGTCGCCCACGCCGGCTACACATTGCTCGGCCTCGTCGCAGGCGGACGGGACGGATTCAGCGCGACCTTGTTCTACACCACCATCTACGCGATCACGCTCCTGGGCGCGTTCGGGGTCGTCGCGCTTGTGCGACGCGAAACTGGCGGCGACGATCTGAAGAATTTTTCAGCGTTGTCGGCGCGTTCGCCATTGCTCGCCGGGTGCATGGCGGTCTTCATGCTTTCCCTGGCCGGCCTGCCGCCACTCGCAGGATTTTTTGGAAAGTTCTATCTCTTCAGCGCCGCGTTCCGCGCCGGGGCCAGCCACGGCCTCCTCTGGCTCGTCGCGCTCGCCCTTTTGGGCAGTCTTGTCTCTCTTTATTATTACTTAATCGTGCTCCAGGCGATTTTCATGAACTCTCCTGAAACCGGAACCCAGAAGCCCGTCTTGAATTCAATCGTCCTCGATTTCCTGCAGCGGATCTCAATAGCGGTGCCCGCGGTCGCGGTGCTATTTCTTGGCCTTTGGCCCGCGCCTCTGGTCGCCCGAATTATCGCTTCTCTGCCGTAGGAGCAGACTCAGTCTCGCTATTTGCCGAATCTCGGCTATAGTTACCGATGGCTAAACCATCTGGTGCTTCCTTCACACGTCGTGCGCCCGACAACATCACGGAAGAACTCGTAGCGGTGCTTTCTTCCAAGGCCTCATACGAGTTCAAGGCACTCTTCGACATCATTTTCTTCAACCTCCGGGAGCGCAACGCTGCCAGTGGAGGCGAGGAAATGCTGCGTTTACGTGCTTATGAAAAGCTTCAGAGCCTCGTTAACCAGGGCGCGGTCAAGAAGACGGTAACAGGGATCGTTAAAAAGTACAAAGGAGTCGCTGCACCATTATTGGCGCTCAGCGCCGAGATGAAGATTGTCCGTGTTGAATGGGTCCAGCGGACTTTGGCCAAGGCTGCGGCAAACTAAAATAGCTGCCACGACCGTTGATCGCCGCGTAAGCGGATTTAGAACGCGTCTTCCTAAGCTTGACGCGCCGTGGAAGGTCCTGAAAGAATCGGCCTTATGAAGACTTCCTTCCTGACAATCCTTCTCGCGATCGCATCCATGGTGTCGCCGTTGTTCGCGCAAACGGCTGACACCTCCCCAGCCAACAGCCCGGCGGCCGCGAGCGGCGGTTCAGCGACCGCAGCCACCGGCCAGCCGAACGAAGCCGAGATGATGGCGAAAATGATGGAGCTGTCCAAGCTGAACGAGAATCACAAGCTGCTCGCGAGCCTCGCCGGCACTTGGGGTTACACCGTCAAGATGTGGATGGCTCCCGGCGCTCCCCCCAGCGAATCGAAAGGCATGGCCGTCAGGAAGCCGATCATGAATGGTCGCTACTTCACCATGGACGTCAGTGGCAAAATGCAGATGCCCGGCCCAGACGGCAAAAAGAAGGACATGGAATTCAAAGGCACGTCGATCGAGGGCTACGACAACGTAAAACAGAAATTCGTCTCCACCTGGGCGGACAACATGGGCACCGGCATCATGACGTCGGAAGGCACCTACGATCCGGCCACCAAAACGTTCACCTACACCGGGGAAATGGAGATGATGCCGGGAACGAAGTCCAAGGTTCGCGAGGTCGTAAAGATCATTGATCCGAAGCATCACACCTTCGAGTTCTATGAGGATCGCGGCGGTCAGGAAGCGAAGACGATGGAGATCAGCTACACGCGCAAGTGGTAGCGGGACTGATTTGTCCACAGATTGCCCTCGGCTGCGATTAGCACAGGATTGGCCGGGGATTAGGGTGCCAAAATCTATGGAGATCCCGCCCGCATTTCTTTCCTGATTAACACCTGGGCGAAGGTCACGGGAAAGTAGTCCGTCAACTCTGGGATCGAGAAGCTTCGATTCCGGCTTAGGTTTAACCCTGCGGAGCGAGCTCGTGAAATTACTTCTTCTTCTCCTGCTTTTCGCCCCCACTGCTACGCGCCGACGGTCTGACCGACGTCCGCGCCACGCTCTTGAGATTGCAAAGCGATCAGCCGCTCCGGGCGCGGGTGGAGATTAAAACTCGCAATTTAGGGGGAGAGAGTGACAAGCAGAAGCAGCAGGCCGAGGGAACAAGCTCGGTGATCGTGGAGAGCGGTCCGCAGGGACTGAAACTGAGCTGGTCCCCCGAACAAATCAAACAGTCGCGCAAAGCGGCATGGGAAAAGACCGCCAATCCCGACGCCCCGAAGTCCAAGCTCGCCACGTTGACGGCGCTTGACGCGGGCGAAGCGCTCAACCTGCTGGACGCGGCCGATCCACTGCGGCGCTGGCTGGAGAATGCGTTGCTGCAGGAAGACAAACCCGACGCTTTCGAGGGGAAATCGGCGCGGCTCCTGGTCATCCGGGTCGATCTGCGGCTGAATGAAGAGGGCCGCAAGGCAATGAAAAGTTCCGAAGCGGTTCTCAAGCTCTGGCTCGATGGAAATGGCGTCCCGATGGGACTGGATCGCGATATCCACATCAGGTTTAGCAAATTCTTTCTTAGCTATCGCGTGCGCGAACATGAGACTCGCGAATTTCAAGGCGCCGGCGGCAGGCTCTGCGTCACTCGCGCTTCTCATGACAGTTCCGGTTCCGGCCTCGGTCACAGCGAAGAGAGCCACAGCACCACGAACGTGACATTGCTGTCTGACTAAATTTCCTGTCAGAATCCGGCGGGTCAGCGCGTGTTCCCGATGCGCCGCGCAGTTTGCGCTGGGAGGGTAAGTTCTCGCCCGTTAAGGTAGAACAGAATGTGGAAGGTCATTTGGATCGTCTGGGCCATCTACGCGTTGGCCTTGACCTTCGCCCTGGCGCGGAAAGCGCCGCGCTCAAAAAAGACTGCGCCGGCTTCCCGCGGCTGGGGAAATCGGGCGCGAATCCTGATCATTGGCGCGACCGGCGGCACCGGTCGGCAACTGGTGGAACAGGCGTTGGAGGAGGGACACCAGGTCACCGCGTTCGTTCGAAACCCGGAAAAACTCAGGATCGAGCATGCGAATCTCCGCATCGCCCGAGGCAACGTGCTCGATTACGCCACGGTGGAATCGGCGATGCAGGGCCAGAGCGCGGTCATTTCGGCGCTCGGTCACAAGCAGTTCTTTTATCCTACCCGGATTTTGTCGGACGGGACGCGCAACGTTCTCCGCGCGATGGCGAGCCGTCGTGTGCCGCGAATCATCTGCGAAAGCTCACTCGGAGTGGGCAATGCCGTCGGCCGTCTCGGATTGGCCTCCACGTTTTTTGCCGTGCCGCTCATTTTGCCGTTCTATTTCTGGGACCGGGTTCGCCAGGAAGATCTGATCGAAGAGAGCGACGTCGACTGGGTCATTGTGCGACCGGCGGTCCTGACGAATGGACCGGAGCTCGGCAGTTATCGGCACGGGCCGAACGTCGGCAGCTATATCTGGCCCAACCGAATTTCGCGCGCTGACGTCGCCGCTTTCATGCTCAAGCAATTGAACGACGACACCTATCTCGGCGCTGCGCCCGGAGTTTGTCATTGAGCGGGGGTTGAGGAGTGGCTCAACAAAGCAGGACTGAGGAATTCCGGCCCGCCCCCGCAGGCATGTGCACGCCACGCTGAGCGTCATGCATACCTCTCATCGCATGCTTGGGATCTTGGGCCTCACAATCTTCGCATTCTTCTCCTCCTACGCTGCAAGTGCCTCCGAAAAGCCGATGATGAAGGCGGTCGTCGCGCACGAGTACGGCGGACCGGAAGTGCTGAAATATGAAGACGCGCCGCGCCCAGAGCCGAAGGAAAACGAAGCCCTCGTGCGCGTGATCGCGAGCGGCGTGAATCCAGCCGACCCGCTCACCCTCAGCGGCAAATACGCCCGCGAATTCGGAACGCACGTGCCACTGATTCCCGGGTACGATATCGCCGGAATCGTGGAGAAAACGGGCGCGAACGTCACAAAGCTCAAAGTCGGCGACGCGGTTTACGGCTACCCTCTTTTTGGCGGCGGCTGGGCGGAGTTCGTTACGGTCACGGAAGGAGAAATGGCGGCGAAGCCCGCCTCGCTGACCTTTGCGGAAGCGGCCGCGGTGCCGATGGGTGCCTTGACCGCGTGGCAAGCCCTGGCGGACGCGGCACAGCTCAAGAGGGGGCAAATCATTCTCATTCACGGCGGCTCAGGCGGCGTCGGGAGCTTCGCGGTTCAGATTGCCAAAGCGCGTGGAGCACGCGTCATCGCAACCGCCTCGACCGCCAACCAGGAGCTCCTTAAGCGGCTCGGCGCAGACGTGGCGATTGATTATACAAAGACCAGGTTCGAAGAGGTCGCCAAAGATGTGGACGTCGTGCTCGATCCGGTGGGCAAGGAGACGCTCGCGCGCTCTTACGGCGTGGTGAAGAGGGGCGGCATTGTCATGTCGCTGGTGGCAAGACCCGACCCGGTCGAGCTCGAGAAGCGCGGGATTCGTGGCACGGCCATTTCCGTTCGCCCGGACGCCGAAGATCTCGCGGAGATCGCGCAGTTGATCGACGCGCGAAAGATCAAGCCGGTCGTCACGGAAATCCTGCCGCTGCGCGAAGCGGTCGCTGCGCAACGACAGGCGGCGACGCACCACACCCGTGGAAAGATCGTCCTTCGGATCGCGGACGAACCAAAGCGTTGATTTGAGCTACGCCGCAAACAAAATCGCCCGCCAGCAGCTGAACCGCGAGAACCAGCGGCAAAGTGAGCGCACTACTTGTTCGCTGCCGGAACTTGACTGGTTAAACCAGTCGAGTTTCCGATGCCGTAATTTCGGGAGACGCTTCGGGTTATGATACCGTAAGCGGCTTACGATGGATCAACGTAGGCGAGATTCTTGATTGAGCAGAGAACATCGATCGACCAATTGATGGCGGATCGTCGGAAGAATCTGACGCTGACCTGTGACTTCTGACCTCCGGCTTCTAACTGCTCCAGTGAAACGCCAATGCCGCTTGCACAAAAGTCTGGCGCGCGGTGACATCGACGGCGCATAATCGGATTCCACTCACAACGGAGACTCTTAGTATGCAAACGAATACCATTTCCATTTCCCGGCGTCGGTTTGCGCGGCTCTTGGGAACGGGCGCGGCGGCCGCCATGGCCAGGCCCGTACTCTCTTTCGCGGGTGAGCCACTCGCAGCACCCGCCACACGTTCATTGGCAACGGCCGGCGTGGTGCGCTTGAGCTCGAACGAGAATCCTTATGGGCCTTCACCGAGAGCTCTCAAAGCAATGAACGACGCCTTCAGCCTGGCGTGGCGCTATCCCGATGAACATGTCGATCTGCTGCTTGATTCGCTGGCGAAGCTCAATGGAGTTAAGCGCGATCAAATCCTTCTCGGCGACGGCTCCGGCGAGATTCTTAGACTGTGCGCCGAGGCATTTACCGGACCGCTCGCGAACGGCAAAAACGGCTCAGGACCCGCAGGGCGCGGCACACTGGTCGCGGCCGACCCAACGTTCGAGGCGATCCTGAATCATGCCCGCGTCAACGGCGCTGAGGTAGTGAAAGTCCCGCTCACCGGCCCGGGCTTTGGTCATGATCTTCCAAAAATGGCCGCCGCAGCCAGGGAAGGGCTCGTTTACATCTGCAACCCGAACAATCCCACGGCCAGCATCACGCCAAAGAATGACCTTCGCGAGTTCATCGCCAAAACTCCGCGCCAGACGACGATTCTGGTGGACGAAGCTTATTACCATTACGCCGACAGTCCCGACTACGAGAGCGTGATCCCGCTGATCAAAGATTATCCGAACCTGATCGTCTCGCGCACCTTCTCAAAAATTTACGGCATGGCGGGACTGCGTTGTGGCTACTGCCTGGCGCAACCTGAAATGATTGAGCGGCTGCGTCCGCATCAGCCGTGGGACAGCGTTAACTGCATGGCTCTGGCCGCGGCGATTGCGAGCCTGGACGATCCGGATCAGGTCGCAAATGGCCGGCGTCTGAATAGCGAAACAAAAGCATTCGTGGCGGGCGAGCTGAATGCGATGGGTTACCGACTGATCCCTTCGCAGGCCAATTTCGTCATGATCGATCTGAAACGGCCGGTGCTACCACTGATCGAGGCATTGAAACAGCGCAACGTGCAGGTCGGCCGATTATTCCCGGCCCTTCCAAGCCACCTGCGCGTGACAATCGGCAAAAAAGCCGAGATGGGAGCGTTCCTTTCCGCATTTCGTGCGGTGCTCGCTTAGGTGAATC
>JBDTYN010000006.1:0-7220 GCA_040005675.1 Chthoniobacterales bacterium | reverse complement strand
GGAATTATTCTCTTTAGTGCAGGAAAAGGCTCGACGGAGTCTCGCCCTATCGAAAAGCGCTCTACCGGGTCGCGGCGGCGTAAGAGGACTGACTTTGCGCGGCGCGGAGGATTGGCTGCGGATAGACTCCGAGGCCGACAATCGCGACCACCAAAGCGGCAATCGTCGCGCGCGATAATTGGCTGCCCGGTAACATGACGGTGTTGACCCGCGGAGCCTCCCAATACATTGCCCGCACCACTTTGAGGTAGTAGTAGAAACCGCACGCCACGGTCACGACGCCTGTGACGACGAGCGCAGTTTGTCCCTGGCGGATCGCGGCGTCGAAGATCATGAATTTTCCGAAAAACCCGGCGGTGAACGGGACACCTGCGAGTGAAACCATCGCGATCATCATGGCGAAAGCGAGGAAAGGGGAGCGCTGCGAGAGACCGTCGAAATCGCGAATCTCGTCGCCGGCGCTGTTCGCGACCACGATGAGAACGGCAAAGCTCAGGAGCGTCATGAGAAGATAGGAGACGAGATAAAACGTGACCGCTGATCCGGAGAGTGAAACGACGCCGATGAGGAGATAACCGGCGTGCGCGATGCTGGAATAGGCGAGCAAACGTTTCAAGTTTGTCTGCGGAAGAGCTGCGAGGTTGCCATAGATAAGGGTCGCGATGGCGATGGCGACGAGTACGCGCTGCATCTGCGGCAGGACAAAAAAGACACTGAGGACGCGAAGGAGAACGACAAAACCCGCTGCTTTCGATCCGACAGACAGGAATGCTGTCACCGGGGTGGGCGCACCCTGATAGACGTCTGGAATCCAGATCTGAAAAGGGACTGCGGCGATCTTGAATCCGAGCGCCACGAGCACGAGCACCATGCCGAAGAGGGCGGGGGCGTGCTCCGTGGTCGGTCGTCCCAACGCCACGGCGATGCGGCTGAGATTTGTTTCGCCTGTGACACCGAAGAGCCAGGTGATCCCGTAAACGAGAAACCCAGTCGAGAGAGCGCTGAGGATCAGGTATTTTACACCTGCTTCAAGTGTAAGCGGATTGCGCCGGGTGAAAGCGACGAGGACGTAGAACGACATTGTCACCAATTCGAGCGAGACAAAAATCATCACGAAGTCGATCGCGGAGGCCATCCACATGAGTCCGGCGCAGGTAAAGATGGGCAGCACAAAAAATTCGCCGAGGCCAGCCTGCTCGGTGATGCCATGGATGGACTGCCGAATAATCGGCGCGTATTCGATCATCATGACAAGGACGAGAATGGTGGTGACGAGTGCGAAGCGCTTGAAAAAGATGGCCAGCGGATCAGCGGCGTAGAAACTCCAGAAGCCAGTCGCTTCGGCGGTGGCGGTGTTCGGCGTTACGAGGAAGCTGCCGATCAAGATCAGGACGAGTCCGACGATGCCGGCGAGGGCGAGCCGGCGCTTGTCGGCCGAGGGAACAAACGCTTCCACGAGCAGGACGGAGATCCCCAGCAGAACCACCGCGATTTCGAGAGCGGGAGCGCCGAACATCTTATTGAGCGGGGAAGTAAGTTCGTAACGACGAACCCATGCGGCTGACAAAGCTCTGCGGAGAGAAGCCGATCCAGAGGTTCGCAGCCACGAGGAGAACAACAGGCAAACGCAGATTCCAGCCGATGTCGGTCGCGCTGGCGGAGACTTCACTGGCGCCGCCCATGAAGATGCGTCGATAAGCACGCAGCATATAAACGGCGCTGATCACGACACCCCAAAGAGCGAGGACCGTTGCGACCTGAAAGCGATGAAAATGCTGCTGGTCGACGCCGACATGGAAGGCGCCGAAAAACACCATTACTTCGGCGCTGAAATTCGCGAACCCCGGCAGACCGATCGCCGCGAAGGCTGCGAGCCCGAACGCGAGTCCAGCGAAGGGCATTACCTTGCCCAAACCGCCGAGCTCCGAGAGCATGAGAGTTCCGGTGCGCGAGCGAATCTCCCCCGCGACCGCGAAGAGCAGCGCAATGGAAAGGCCGTGGGCGAACATGAGAATCGCGGCGCCGTTCGCCCCGAGTAGATTAGCGGCGGCGATCCCGAGGAAGATGTAACCCATGTGCATGACGCTCGAGTAGCCCAGCATCCAGTCGAGGCGCTTCTGTGCGATCGTGACGAGACCGACGTAGATGATGTTGCCGAGCAGGAGGATTATCAGCAAGCCGGTCCAGTAACGCGCTCCTTCAGGCAGAAGCGGCACCGCGAGGCGCAGCAAACCGTAGAGTCCAAACTTTTTCAAAACCCCGGCATGCAACATCGCCGCTGGAGCAGGAGCGGAGGCGTAGGCCTGCGGCGCCCAGGTATGGAAAGGAAAGAGCGAAACAAGGATTCCAAAACCGACCAGGAGAAGCAGGTAGATTGTTCTTTGTGCGCTGGCAGGGATCTGAGCGGCACCGTTTTGAAGAAGGCGAAAGTCAAAACTACGCGCTGCCTCAGGCATTGAGCGGTAGAGCAGGATGAGCCCGATGAGCAGAATGAAACTGCCGGTCGCAAGGTAGATCGTAATTTTCCACGCCGCGGCCTGGCGGTTGCCGCTACCCCAGATTCCTATCAATAGAAATGTCGGGATCAAGGCGAGCTCGTGAAAGGCGTAGAAGAAAAATAGATCGATCGACGCGAACGCACCGAGGGCGCCGCCGGCGATGAGGAGCAGACAGGCATAGAAAGAATTTTCGTGCTTTGAGACAGCGGGTGTGAACCAGACTGCGGCCAACGTGACGAGCGCGGTCAGGAGCAGCATCACCAGGCTGAGTCCGTCCACGCCGAAGGCCAGATGAATTCCCCACTCGGCGGCGACCGTGTACGATCTGACGAATTGGAATCCGACGCGGCTGCCGTCGAACTCGAAAAATACCATTAGGGTTCCGAGCAAAGTCAGCCCGGAGGCGGCGAGCGCCGTCCGGCGCGCGGGGGACCCCGCGAGAATCAGCGCCGCGCAGACGATGGGAAGAAATACAATGAGGAGCAGCATCAGCGAAAGACCGTCCAGTAGATGACGCCGACAATTCCAAGGCCGAAGAAAAGCGCGTAAGCCTGGACGTTACCGACCTGGAGCAGACGAAGGAGCGACCCGGCTCCCCACGTTCCGAAACTCAATCCACGGACCGCGCCAGCATCGAGAATCCAGCGGTCGATGAAATCGGAGATCCGGCTGAGCGCACCCTGGGTTGCGTCGATCAACCAGGCGTAGAATTCATCGAGGTAGAGCCGGTGACGGAGCACGGACACGTCCCATGGCTCGGTCTCCCGGTTCCGGTAAAGGTAAATCCCCAGGGCAACACCGGCGACTGTCGCCGCCGTGGCCAGTGCCAGAACCAGCTCGCCGGCTTCTTTTTCGCCTGGCAGATGCAAAAATTTCGCGGCGAAGAAGCTGAAGCCACCCAGAAAGGCCGGGACCGACAGGAGAAGCAACGGAACGGTCATTACCCAGGGCGCTTCTTCTCCGTGCCGCGCTGTCTCAGTTCGACCCTTCCCGAAAAAGACGACGACGAGGAGACGAGTCATGTAAAATGCCGTCAGAAATGCGGTGAAGAGGGCAACCGCGAAAACCGCGGTGTGACGTTGATAGGCGAGTGCGATGATCGCGTCCTTGCTCCAAAATCCGCTGAATGGGGGGCAGCCGATTAGCGCGAGCGTGCCAATCAGGAAGGTTAAAAACGTGACGCGCAATCGCGCCGCGAGACCGCCCATGTTCCAGATATTCTGCTCGTGGTGCAGCATGAAAATGATTGCGCCCGCGCCGAGAAAAAGGAGCGCCTTGAAGAAGGCGTGGGTGAAGAGATGGAACATGGCCGCTTCGCCGGAGGCGAGTCCGATGGCCATGACCATGTAACCAAGCTGCGAAAGCGTGGAATAGGCGAGGATGCGTTTGATGTCGCTCTGTTGCGTCGCGATCAGTGCCGCCATCACGGCCGTGATCGTGCCGATCCAGGTGATAACGCCGAGCGCTTGCGGGGACGCCTGCACCAGGAACCCGACCCGGACGAGCATGTAAACGCCGGCCGCGACCATCGTGGCGGCGTGGATCAACGCAGAGATCGGCGTCGGTCCCTCCATTGCGTCAGGCAGCCAGACGTGCAGCGGAAATTGCGCGGACTTGCCGATCGCGCCGCAGAAAATGAGGAGGACAGCGATGGTTAGAAACGGTGGACTGCTCGCGATCCGAGGCATCTGCGCCGCGATCTCGCGAAAAACCACGGAGCCGGCGACGCTCCAGATCATAAGAATGCCGATCATGAAGCCGAAGTCGCCGATTCGATTCGTGACGAACGCCTTCTTCGCCGCGTCGGCTGCGGCGTCGCGTTCGAACCAATGGCCGATCAGCAGGTAGGAACTAAGGCCGACCAGTTCCCAGAAGATGAACATCATCACGAAGTTGTTCGCGAGCACGATGCCGATCATGGAGAACATGAAGAGCGAGAGAGAGGCGAAGTAACGCGACTTCCCGTCGTCATCCCGCATATAACCTAACGAATAGACGTGAATTAGAGCGCCCACTCCCGTGACCAACACCAGCATCGTCCTGCTCAAGTCATCGAGGACGAAACCGAGTGGAACATAGAGAAGCGGTCGGAGGTCGATCCACCCGAACTCAGGCGCGGACGTATTCTGAGAAGCAAAGACGCGGCAGCTGCAAACGAACCCGACCACCGCAGCGCCGACGGAAACAAAGGAGCTGATCGCGCGCGATCGTTGGGTGAACAGCACAATGACTGCCGCTGAAATCAGCGGCAGCAGGAGCACATACCAGGGAAGGACACTAGACATGGCCGGATTGGAGTCGGCCCGCCCTCGGGTCGAGATGGGAGGACACCGCGAGGTTGGACCTTCGGCGCGTGGGCGCGCCGGCTCCAGTTGCTGCATCTGTGTTCATCCGTCGTTAAAATTTGAGCGTACTGATGTCCTCGACGTGCGTCGTCTGCCGCGCTCGGAAAAGGGCGACAATGATGGCCAGTCCCAAGGCTACTTCTGCCGCAGCCACGGTGATGATGAAGAAAACGAAAACCTGCGCGTGATAGTTTGGGAGTCCGCCTGGCTGCACCCGAAAACGCGAGAAGGCGACGAGGGAAAGATTCGCCGAGTTCAACATCAGCTCGAGCGACATGAAGATAATGATGATGTTCCGGCGCAGCATCACGCCGGCAAAGCCGATCGTGAAAAGGAGGCCGCTAACCATGAGATAATCACCGAGCGTCACCATGTCAGCGCAGTTCCCGTTTACTAAGGACGATGACGCCAATGGTGGCGACGAGCACGAGGACGCCGATGATTTGAAAGGGCAGATTGTAATTGCCGAAAAGGAGGAGACCAATGCTGTGGACATCGTCGGCTGTGCCGGGTCTCAGAGGCGGAAACGTCTGGCGCGAGGCGCCCAACGCGGAGACAACGTGGTAAATCTGGACGAAGAACGCCAGGGCCACGGCCGAGCCGCCGACGAATGCGACGAGGTTGATTTTGCGACGCTCTTCCGCGCGCAGATCCAGGAGCATGATGATAAACAGAAACAACACCATCACGGCCCCGGCATAGACGAGCACCTGAATGACGCCGATGAAGTAGGCGTTCAGCGAGAGGAAGAGCGCCGACAGCCCTACGAACGAAAGGACGAGGCTGAGCGCGCTGGCGATCGGGTTGCGATTCACAATCACGCCCATTCCAAAAACGAGCATCATCGCGGCAAAAATCCAAAAGAGGAAGGGAGGCATTAGCGGAATGCGGAATGCGGAATGCGGAATGCGGACTTGAAAAAGAATGTGCGATCACTGCTCGAGAATCTGAAATTCGACTTCATTTCTTCTCGTTCCACTTCAGCACGACGCCGTGCATGACGCCGCCGATCTCGAGCAGCTTTTCCTTATCGTGGACCATGTCTTCGCGCGTGAAGCCAGTGATGGCGTAATCTTTGCGCAAATAGATGGCCTGTTCCGGGCAAACCTCTTCGCACATGCCGCAATAGATGCAGCGAATCATGTCGATATCGAACTCGTGCGGATATTTTTCCACCTTGGCGAACTTGTCGTCGGTGGGGATTTCTCCCGGGACGATGCGGATCGCGCGCGGCGGACAGATGAATTCGCAGAGCTGGCAGGCAACGCAGCGAATCCGACCCGAGACATCCTTCACGAGCGCCGGCGCGCCGCGATAATAGTCCGGCATCTGGTTATCCCACCGTTCTTCGGGATACTGCATCGTCACTTTCGTGCGGCCGAGCAGCATGTTCTTGAGATGCTTGAGGGTGATCGCCATGCCGCTCGCGATCGCCGGCAGGTAAACGCGCTCCTTCCAGTTAAGCTTTGGACGACGAACCGTGAGAGCCATCGAAGGAAGTGAGTCAGGAAAGCAGGAAGAGTTGAAAAAAGTCTACTCGCCCGGATCGAGTATCTGGAATTTCAATTTCTTTTCCTCAGTTCCTTTTTTTCTGATTCAATTTTTCAGGTCGGAAAGCAGGCCAGGATGATGGCGACGACGAAAATGTTCACCAGAGCAATTTCGAAGAAAAAGACCCAGCCGAGCCGCATGAGTTGATCGTAGCGAAAACGCGGAAGCGTCCAGCGGATCCAGATGAAAACGAATAGCAGCATGGCCACCTTTGCGAAGAAACAGGCAATGTTGAAGAGACCGCCGAGAACGCCGTGCCAACCGGGGGCAGATCCATTGACCAGCGCCCAGTGGAAACCGCCGTGCCATGAGGGAATGGGGATATGCCACCCACCGAAAAAGAGTGTCACGATGATGGCCGAGCCGCTGATCATCGCGATATATTCGCCCAGAAAAAAAAGTCCGAACTTCATCGAGCCGTATTCTGTGTGATAGCCGCCGACCAGTTCCGTTTCCGCTTCCGGCAGATCGAACGGCAACCGGTTGGTCTCTGCGAAGACCGCGATCGTGAAAACGAGGAATGAAACGAGCATGGGAATGGCAAGCAGCCATTTGCCGACGTTGCCCCAGTCGCCGACGAAAGGCGCGATCATCCAGCCGTGCTCGATCTGGTATTGCACGATGTTCGTCAGTCGAAGCTGACCCACGATGAGAAAAATCGGAATCACCGCCAGCCCGAGCGAGAGCTCGTAGGAGATCATCTGCGAGCTGGAGCGGATGCCGCCCAGGAAGGGATACTTGGAATTGGAAGACCAACCCGCGAGGACGATACCGTAAACGCCTAACGAGGCGATCGCGAAGACGTAGAGCACGCCGACGTTGATGT
>JBDTYN010000005.1:0-4495 GCA_040005675.1 Chthoniobacterales bacterium | reverse complement strand
CGTGCACGTCTTCCACCAGGAGAAGCGCGCGTTTTACAGCTTGGAAGATCTCTGGGGCGATGCCCCGCGGCTGGCGTGGCAAACAGCGGAGCACGCAAATTGAAGCCGGTCGCGAGCTGACGCTATTTCGGTGATGCGGCAGCCGCTGCTGGCGACGCGCCGCCTGAATTCACGTCGAGCAATTCGACTTCGAAAATGAGCGGGGAATTCGCGGGAATCTGTGCCCCGGCGCCGTGCTCACCGTATGCGAGGGTGGCCGGAATGAACACTTGGTACTTTGAGCCGACTTTCATCAGCTGCAGCGCCTCGGTCCAGCCTTTGATCACGCGATTGACAGGGAATGATACAGGCTCACCGCGCTTATATGAGCTGTCGAACTCCGTTCCGTCGACCAGAGTGCCGCGGTAGTTCACTTTAACGGTGTCGGCTTCCTTGGGCGTCGACCCGTTCCCTTCCCTCAGCACCTTGTACTGCAGGCCGCTGACGGTCGTCTTCACGCCGGGCTTCGTCTTGTTCTCCGCCAGAAATTTTTCGCCTGCCGCCGCGGCCTCCTTGCCTTTCGCGGTTTGTTTTTCCTGCATCTCTTTCTCGAACGCTGTCATCGTTTCTTTGACCTGCTCCTCACTCATCAGAGGCTTGGCGGCAGTTAGGGCATCTTTCATTCCGGCGACGAGAACATCGGGACTGATATCCATATTCTGCTTTTTAAAAGTGTTGCCGAGATCGAGACCGATGCTGTAGCTCACCTTATCTTTCTGGTCCTTCAGCTGACTCGGTTTCTCCTGGGCAAAGCCGGTGCCGAGGAGGAGAATAACGAAGGTGATTTGAACGAGGAATCGAATCATAACGGATGGTTGCGCCGGCTGATGTGCGATGGCAATTGGAGCACGGCGGAAGTTGCATGCTAATGAATAACGTCCCCTCGTCAAGGCGCGGCGCGCGGCTACTGGCTTGCGGTTTTCTCCTCGCGCTCTACGTCTTTCCGCTCTACGCCAGCGATGCCAGAGCAATCACGCTGACGCGCGCCGAGGTGATACAGATCGGCAGAAAAGTCTGGCAAAACGAGTGCAACGGTACGATTGAGGGGCTGACATCGTGGAATGCGGGTGAGAATTTCGCTTCTCTTGGAATCGGACACTTCATCTGGTACCCGAAAAACTTACATGGCCCGTTTGAGGAGAGTTTTCCAAAGCTCGTAGCCTTCGTTTCCGCGCGCGGCGCGAAACTTCCTCCGTTGCTCCCCGCTCGCCGGGAGAATTCGTGTCCCTGGGATTCGCGCGAGGAGTTTATGCGCGCAGGATCGAGCGCCGAAATGATAGAGTTACGCCATTTTCTCGCTGAGACCATCGATCTCCAGGCGGAGTTTCTCGTGCAACGTCTCAGGGACTCAGTCCCCAAGTTGCTCGCCGAAGCCGGGCCCGGTGGGCGGTCCTCTGTGCAGCAGCGGTTCGACCAGCTCGCCGTTTCAGCCGCCGGAGCTTACGCGCTCGTTGATTACGTAAACTTCAAGGGAGAGGGCGTCGTCGCCAGCGAGCGCTATCATGGCCAAGGCTGGGGGTTGCTCCAAGTGCTCGAGGGTATGCGCGATACTGAAAGCGACTCCGCTGTCCGAGAATTCGCGCGCTCGGCAAGAACAGTCTTAACCGCCCGTGTTGCGAATTCCCCGAGCGAGCGGCACGAGGCCCGCTGGCTACCGGGGTGGTTAAACCGAGTCGCGACCTACACGAAGAATTGATGACCGCACCGCTGATCCGCGCCCTGCCGGCGATCGTGATCTTTTTCGCGATCACAGCAACGCTCGGCGCGCAGCTCCTACCACTCCGCCGGCCGATTCGCGGCGCGACACCTCCAGTTGTTGGGGTTTCGCGAAATGCTGCTCCGAGGCCGCAGCCAACGCCCATGCGCGCGGCGCCGATGCGAAAACCCGGCGAATTGATCCACCGCCCGGATCCAATTCACATCGATGAAGCGATCCTGGCGCAGTTAACGCCCGCTGACACGCGCGTCCTCGTCTCGATTCCAAAACAGCGCGCCTATCTGATGATGGGCGAGCAAATCGTGATTGATGCCCCGGTCTCGTCCGGGAAACGTGGGCACGAGACGCCAACCGGCAGCTTTAGTGTGCGCGAGAAGGACCCAGACCATCATTCAAGCCTCTATGGCGATTTTATTGATGCGCGCGATCGGATTGTGCGAAGCGGCGTCAGCGCTCAGATCGACTCGGCGCCGAGCGGAACACACTTCGTGGGCGCGACCATGAAGTGGTTCATGCGATTGACCGACGGGGGGGTGGGAATGCACGTCGGTATTCTCCCGGGTTATCCTGCTTCGCATGGCTGCGTGCGCATGCCGTCGCAAGCGGCTGAGCTTTTTTACAGTCACGTCAAAATTGGCACCCCAGTGGAAGTGCAACCTTAGCCGCCATTCTTAAGGACAATCAGTTTCCGGCGCACCATCTCGAGCGACCATTGCGCAGTCATTTGCTTAAACGTTTCCCGGTCCGTGGGGAAAAAGAATTCCTGAACATCTGTTGCTCCCGCAGCGGACGCGAGCGCCACGAACACTGTGCCGACGGGTTTTTCCCGCGTGCCGCCGTCGGGACCTGCAACTCCAGTAGTCGCGAGAGCAAAACTGGAGCGCGCACGCTCGCGAACACCTTCCGCCATGCGCGTTGCAACCGTCTCGCTGACCGCGCCGTGCGCCCGCAGCAACTTGGGCGTGACACCTAACAGTTCCGTCTTCAGCTCGTTCGAATACGTAACATACCCGCCGGCAAAGACCGCTGAAGCGCGGGGGACGTTCGTGATCCGATTTGCCAGATAGCCACCGGTGCAAGACTCAGCTGTCGCCAGGGTAAGCCGACGTTCGGTCAACAATCGAACGACCACGGTCTCGAGGCTTTCACTCGTGGTTGTGAAGATCGCCGCCGCGAAGGCTGTCTCGATAATCGAACCGGCCTGTTCGACGGTCTCGGCATTGCCAATCACGCGCACGTCCACTTCACCGGGTCGGGCACAGTAGCCAAGTTCGATTCCAGGAAGACGCAGAACTTCCTCCCCAATTTGATTTTCGATAACCGACTCACCGAAGCCTGCAATCCGATAGGTGCGAAACGCAAAAGCTGCCGAGGGCGGCGTGATTTCGCGTAAGATTGGCAGCACCGATTTATCGAACATGGGCTGCAGCTCCCGCGGCGGCCCTGGCAAGAGGAACAAGTGCGGCGTTCGTCGCGTGGCCGTAATATCTGTCGGCAAATACAGACCCGGGGCAGTGCCATGCGGGTTTGGCAAGACTTTCGCGCCCGCAGGCACCTGCGCCTGACGCAGAATGCGCTCGGTCAGTCGGATTTTGAAATGTGCGACGCGCGCTTCGATCGCCGCTCGCACGTTGCGGTCCTCGTGAAGCGCCAATCCGAGCAGCTCCGCCGCAGTATCGCGCGTGATATCGTCCGTGGTCGGTCCCAAACCGCCCGTTACGATTACAATATCCGCGGCACCGAAGGACTCAGCCAACGCCGCGGAAATTGCCGGACCATCCGGCACGGTCAATTGCCACGCGATCCGCAGGCCGAGAGGAAATATGGCACGGGCGACGAATCGCAGATGCGTGTTCAAGACGTCGCCAAGCAGAAGCTCGGTGCCCGTGTTAATCATCTCGAGGCGCATCCGGCACGCTGCCACTGGCCGCGACGCCGAGCGAGCGAATAACCGCGCGCGTTGAACGCGCGGCCAACTAAGCGCAGCTGGCTAAGCCGCGTCCTTGTCCTGCTTTTTGCGAATCAGCGGCGCTTTCTTCCCCTCAACGACGGCCCGGTTGATCGTCACTTCGGCGATGTCTTCGCGGCTCGGGACCTCGTACATGATGTCGAGCATGATGCGCTCGAGCATCGATCTGAGCGCGCGCGCCCCCGTGCCCTTGGTGACGGCCTGAGCCGCGAGAGCGCGAATTGCATCTTTTGTTACGCTCAACCGCACTCCCTCCATGGAAAATAACTTGGTGTATTGCTTCACCATCGCGTTCTTCGTATCGGTCAAAATCATCACCATTTCATCCTCGGTCAGCGCATCTAGCGCCGTGAGCACCGGCAGACGACCAATGAATTCCGGGATCATCCCAAAGCTGAGAAGGTCCTCTGGTTCAACATGACGGACCGCTTCGCGGCGAAGCGCTTCTTCCGCCTCAAGCGATGGAGTGTTGAAACCCATCGTCTTTTGCCCGATCCGCTTCTGCACGATTTTGTCGAGACCAACGAACGCACCGCCGCAGATGAACAGAATCTTCTCTGTGTTGACCTGAATGTATTCCTGATGCGGATGCTTGCGGCCGCCTTGGGGCGGAACGTTGCACGTGCTGCCCTCGAGGATTTTTAAGAGCGCCTGCTGCACGCCTTCCCCGGAAACGTCACGCGTAATCGACACGTTGTCGGTTTTGCGCCCGATTTTGTCGATTTCGTCGATGTAAACGATCCCGATCTCCGCGCGCTTCACGTCGTAGT
>JBDTYN010000004.1:0-7018 GCA_040005675.1 Chthoniobacterales bacterium | reverse complement strand
CACCGTGGGTTCGAATCCCACCCCTTCCGCCATGTCAGGCGCTCCCTGGCTGGCCTCGCATCCGCACGTCGGTCCCAGGTAAAGAGCCAAGGTTTTGCCGTGGAAAGCCCGCGGCATTCGTCCTATCCGTTGCGCACATACCTCCGCCTGCTGCCATCCGCAGCTTCGATAACGAAGTAATTTTTCGCGATTTCGAGGAGAGTGTCACGGTCCGTTGTTCCGGCGGGGATTTTCCCGACAGTGTCGTTCGTATAATCATAGAGAATGCCATCGCCGTCGCGGCGCCAGTGCCCGGAGAAGTTCGATAACAGTCTGCCTTCTTCGGTGACGTAACCGCTGAACGTGCCATTCCCCCGGAAGACGTACTGGCATGTCTGTCGCCCGAACTGGCAGCGCCATTGTCCAACCAAACCGTTGCCTGGCGCCTGAGCAACAGTTCCGCACGCGACGATGAAGCAAAGGCTAACGAGTAGCAGTGATCGGCCGGCACGAGCCACGGGCGCACGATCACCCGCCACGCAAACAAGTGCAATTGGTCACCCGCATTTGTGAGTCCGGGAATCGCCAGAATTCGGCGGACCTGAAAATCATCGCCGGCCCCAAGTTGCCGCTATACGGCCAGGCCCCTAAGGGGGATCATACGGACTGCATTCGAGCCGGAGCAAGTAGTGCCCGGCGACTCTAATTCTGGGCGATCAATCCGTCGGCCGCGCGAAATTTCTGAGCGCCCGAGTATGCATAGAGAGGCACATAGGTGCGTTTGCTGATTTTCGCGGCCTTGCACGCCGCCCAATTGAATGTGGGGTCAAGGACGTAACTTCCATTCTCTGTTTCCCAGGCAAGCCAGGCGTGTGTTTGTCGGCTCGTCATGGTGCGCCGACCGATCACGAGGCGAACGTTGGTCGCGCCGCGTGCGCGCATTCGGTCGTAGAGCGCCACGGCCTTGGCCTTACAGTCGGCAGCCGAACCCGATTCCGTCTCTGCCGGCGTTTTCCACACCTGTGTGAAACCATAGGGGATCCCGCGCAGGTCTCCGATCCATTGGTTTACCGTGTTGACCGAGACCCCGACGCCGGAAGCGTGAGTCGCGCTCGTGAGAACCGGCCGGATTCGTGCCATTTGTCCATCGTATGGCGTCGATTTGACGGTAAAGAGCAGCGCATCGGCGAAACAGCTGGGAGAGAAGAAACCGGCTAAGAGAGCAATCAAGAGAAGTAATTTTTTCATGACCAGAGACTCTTGATTTTATGAGCGCTATTGTTTCTATGAGCAGCGAGCGTGCCATGCGCCGGTCAGCGCGGGTTCGATCCGAGCGCGCCTCGCCTGCGGGATGGACGCCAGCCAGCGTTAGCCCACGGCTGTTCGAGCATCTACCGCGATTGCAGTGATGCCTGGCCGAGCCGGCCCAGTTCAATCTCAGCCTCCGCACCGGCAGCCGCGTCATCCGCTTGATCGCGCTTCGGTCGTACCTCTTGTATTTTATTTCACATGCCGACGATGAAGCTCGTGCGACGACGCTTCGCTCGGGCCAGCGGGGAAGGAATATGGCAGGGAAGCGCGTTGTGCTTGCCAATCGGCATGCCGGTTGCTTATACTTTGCTCTCGATGATTCGTGCGAATTGTCGGGAGCGGTTCACAGCAGTCGATTTCGACTTTATCGTGCGGACCCTGGCACGCTCGCGGCCAGATCATGTCTCCCTCGTCGATCTGCTCAGTGATGCGGATGCGCGAGACGCGGTCTTGGATCATCCCCGGCTGGTCGATGCGATTCTGTCGCACGGAGGACACTTGTCTATTTCATCGCAATTCTATTTTTACGTCCTGGCGCGTCATGTTTTGCAGGAGGCTGGAATCGCCGACCGCAAGCTCTGTGATTACGTGGCCTCTCTGCTCGAGACTTTCTCGCGCATCAACCGCTCGCAGGTCTCCAGCCATCACGACGAGCGCAGCCGCGAGTATGTCAGCGACATGTTGATCGCTCTCACTCAGGCCAGCTCGGAGCAGGCCTTTCTCCTGCGCGCACACGTGGGTAACTACTCGCTCTTCGTCAGCGGCATCTTCCACGAGAACACAAAACACCGCGTGAGCCGCGGCGGACCCGACCTCAGCTTTTACGAACAGATCGGTCGTACGAATTATCAACTCGTTTCTTCGCACGCCGCCGCGCGGCGTTGCGAGCTGGGCGACGTCTACGAACAGCTCGCAGAGCGTTTCCGCGAAGTCCGGCTCGCGCTCAACGATCTCTCCGATCGACTTTTGAATCTGAATGATGACCTGACTGCATCGCTTCTCTTGTGAACGAGACGCTCTTCAGCCAAATCCAGCGGCTCTTCGAGCGGACTTACGCGCAAGTCGGCATCAACCTGGAAGATTGCCTGATCGACCGCAGCCGGTGCGCGCAGCTTTCCAGTCTCGCAGGGGCCTCGGCGCGTGAGCTGAGCGAGCTGGCGCGCACATTCCTTCGCCACGCCGATGACCAGCTTTACGTGGGGATTTATTACTCCCGCTGGTTGATCGAACAACTCGAGCGTCACGATCCCCGCGCGAGCTTGAGCGACACCAACATCCGGTCGCTTATCGCATTCGTGGAGGAGATTAATCATGCGCTTCACGCCGCCTTGCAGTTCAAAATGGGGCAGCGCGAAATTGGATCGGAAGAGTTCGCACGTAATCTAGAGCTTCAGGCGCAGGTCGACACTTATCTCGTCCTCCTGCTCTTCGTGGCCTTCTTTCGCAAAACACAAAAGGTTGCACGAACAGATCGGCGCTGGTTGCGCTTCCATCTCTTTGCTTCGCAAAATCCGGCCGCATTTCGTGATGCGAATCTGCGCGGCCGATATCTTGAGACGAGCGAGCTGGCGAAGAGCTACACCCAGTATCTCGACACGCTCAACGGCCTCCGGCGGCTGGAGGAGATACGTACCTTTCGCTCACTCGATTACGGATCGAAGAAGGAGCGGATCTTCGCGCTCATGGATACCGCGCTCTCAGCCTGAGCCGAGCGGACGACGAAGGACCTCGCGAAGGCGCGGGCGCTCGCGAAGCAGCAAGCGTACACTGCTCGCACGCTGTTGTTCATTCGCGTGACTAACACTGCGTATGGGAGATCCTTCGCCGTCTGCTCAGGACGACAGCGAAAAATCGCGCAGCGGCACACCTGAATCGCGCATTTCAATTTGTGAAATGCGGCCGGATTCGCTACTAGTCGCACAATGTTCAGCCTCACCATGCTCGGCAGCGGCAGCGCTGGTAACAGCGCGCTGGTCGCAACCGATCATTGTCGCATCCTTGTCGATGGCGGACTGAGCGCGCGACAGCTCGTCCTGCGTCTCGCGCGGTCCGGACTGACGCCCGAGCAACTCGATGGGGTGCTTCTGACCCACGAACATGGCGATCATGTGTGCGGTCTGGAAGTTCTCTGTCGCAGGTTTCAGGTGCCGATTTACTGCAACTGTCTGACCGCGGAAGCGATTCGCTGCAGCTCGTTAGGCGGGCATCGGAATTGGCGTTTGTTCCGCACTGGCACCGAGTTTTCCATCTGCGACATCACCATCCAGACCTTTCCCGTGCCCCATGATGCGGTTGATCCGGTCGGTTACGCCTTTCATGCCGGCACGAGTGCGCTCGGATTCATCACCGATCTCGGTTACGCGACAAAAATGTGCGTGGAACGGCTTCGGCAGGTCCATACCCTCGTGATCGAGACGAACCACGACGAGAAACTTTTGCAGAACGATCCGCACCGTCCCTGGCCCGTGAAACAGCGAATCCAGTCGCGCCACGGCCATCTTTCCAATGCCGCCGCCGCCATCGTGGTGGAGCAATTATTGCCCGGTAAAATCGACCGCGTCGTGCTTGGTCATCTGAGCCGCGATTGCAATACGCCGGCGCTCGCGGCGGGCGCGATCCAGACAATGCTCGCCCGGGTCGGTCGGACGGAGGTGGAAGTCTATTGCGCGGGTCAGGCGGAGATCAGTCCGCGCTTTCGCGTCGGTGCGACCGGGACAGCGGCGTTCCAGCCGACCTTCGATAGTCTCCTTTTCGCGGCTGCGCCCGAGCCGCTCCGCATCGGCTCCGCCGCGTGATCCTTGCGCCTCGGCGCGGGCAACTGAGACCTGCTATTCTTCGTCGCCCACAACGAGATGAATCGTGCCGCAGGGCGCCGAGACGAAGAAACCATCGAAATCTTCGCGCAGCTGTTCGACCTCGTCGCGGCGCGGAATCCCATTGATTTTCAGATAAGAGGCCGCTGCTTCCGTGTCGTTCGTTTCCAGCTCGAGCCAGATGTCTGGCTGACTTAAATTGGGCACGCGATCGATCCAGAGACGGTTCGGACCGAACTGAAAGATGCAGCCATCCTCTTCTTCCTCGATCAAAGGCAGCGCAATCGTGTCACGATAAAACGCGACCGTTTGATCGTAGGTGTGCACCGGACACTTGATCGCGATGTTCGCCCCGCCGGAGAACTGCGGGCCATTGACGTTGGCGACCATGCAAGGATTTTCCTCTTCCAGCCTTCGCGCTCGTTACCCGCGGTTGCGCTGAAAATAAAATGCTCTTCCGCCAATTGATGGCCGATGGCGCACGGGGACGTTCCAAAGATCGCGGTTGTTTTCCGCGAGGCGGCGCACCGATTTTCGAGTGCTAAAAGGCGTCATCACCTGTCACCCGCCCGCCGCGCCTTCGCCCCCCGGCCCGGTCATGGCGACAGGATCCAGCGCATGGGCTAATTCAGCTTCAGGGAGAATTTTTCGCTCGCGGGAAATCTCGCGCACGGTGCGACCGCTCGTGGCGCTCTCTTTCGCAATCTCCGCCGCGCGATCATAACCGATTTTCGGTGCGAGACTGGTTACCATCGCCATCGACAATTCCACCAGTTCGCGGCAGCGCTCTTCGTTCGCTTCGACGCCTCGGATGCACTTCTCCGCGAAAACTTCGCAGACGTTCGCGAGCAGCCGGACGCTCTCCAAAAGGTTGTGCGCCATGACCGGCATCATGACGTTGAGCTCAAAATTTCCATTCGCGCCCGACCAGGTCACGCAGGCGTCGTTCCCGATCACCTGAGCGCAGACCATCATGGCCGATTCGCAAATAACCGGGTTGACCTTTCCCGGCATGATCGAGCTGCCGGGTTGCGTCGCCGGTAGCCTTACTTCACCAATCCCGCACTGCGGACCACTCGCCAGCCAGCGCAGGTCATTCGCGATCTTGAACAGGCTGACGGCAATCGTCTTCAAATGGCCGCTCACCTCCACGACCGCGTCTTTGCCGCCTTGCGCCTCGAAATGATTGGCCGCCTCGCGAAACTCAATTCCGGTCCGCTGCTCCAGATGGCGCATCACCTTCGCCGGAAAATTGTGGTGCCGGTTCAAGCCTGTGCCGACCGCCGTGCCACCTAAGGCCAACTCCTGCAAAACCGCGATCGCCCTCTGCGTCCGCTCGATCGCAAAGCTAACCTGCTGTGCATACCCGCTGAATTCCTGGCCCAGCCGCACCGGCGTGGCATCCATTAAATGGGTGCGGCCGATCTTAATCACGTCCCAAAATTCCTTCGCCTTCATCGCGAGCGCGGCTTGCAATTTTTCCAGTGCCGGGAGAAGCGTATTCTTCAGTTGTTCCGCGGCGCTGATGTGGATCGCGGACGGGATAACGTCGTTACTCGACTGACCCATGTTGACGTGGTCGTTTGGGTGAACCGGATCGCGCGCGCCGATCGCAGTGCCCGCAAGCTGGCAGCAGCGATTTGCGATCACTTCGTTCGCGTTCGTGTTTGTGCTTGTCCCGGAACCGGTTTGGAAAATGTCGAGCGGAAAGTGGTCGTCGAGCTTTCCTTCCACGACTTCTTCCGCTGCCTGAACGATGAAGGCCGAGCGATGAGAATCGAGCAAACCGAGATCGTGATTCGCCTGCGCCGCGGCCCATTTCAACAAACCAAGCGCGCGGATGAAGGGGCGCGAAAAGCGGTAGCCGCTGATTGGAAAGTTCAGGACGGCACGCTGGGTGGACGCGCCAAAAAGCGCGGACTCCGGGACGGACATTTCGCCCATCGAGTCTTTTTCAACCCGCAACGGGCCGTGTTTCATGCCGAGTTATTGACGGCAAAGCGACGTTGCGCGGCCCCTGCGCGGTGCTGTCCGTTGCGCGTATTCGCCTTGTGAAAGACGGTGATAAACATCGGCGGGATGTTTTGCAGGCAATACTCCGATTCCGCGCGATCGAAGAACGTTGCGTGCTGCCGAAGCTCGTTTGTCACCTGATAGATTACAAAGCTGCCCCCGGGCTTAAGCGCTTCGTAGGTCTTCTGCAGCAAGGCACGCTTCTTATTGATCTCCAGAATACTGAACGGAATGCCGGAAAGAATGTAATCGCAGTGTGCGATACTGAGCCGCGCGAGCTCGTCCGGGAGTTGCGCCGCGTCGCCATGGATAACCCGCACGCGTGGATCGTCAGCGAACTGTCGCTCGAGATCGCTCGCGAATGCCGGATCTAGTTCGAAAAGGAGGAGGCGCGATCCGGCAGCCATGCGACGGGTGATTTCGCGAGAGTGGACCCCGTCGCCCGGCCCGTATTCGGCAATGACGCGCGGCACAGAAAAATCCACCTTGCTCACGACGCGTTTCACCAGCGCCCGCGAGCTCGGAATAATCGATGCGATTTGAAACGGACGCTGCAGAAACCGCTTGAAAAACAGGGCGCTCATGGAAGGCGGGATAGTCAACCTCGGCACGTGGCTTGTCCAGCCGCGATCTGCGCCCGAAGGCGGGGCAAAAGTTATCCTGCGTGGGCAATTGCCGGCCGGCGGCCCCTCGGCAACGCAGGGCACGAGTAAGAAACATTGACACTCTGTCTAATTATCATAAAACTGTTTTCGTGCGAAATGTCTTGCCTCGCTCACGGCGAGTTGCTGAATCTGTTGCCATGCATAACCTCTTGACGGTCAAGGAGACCGCAAAGTATCTCCGGATTCCGCTTCCGACCGTTTACTACCTGGTGCAGCGCGGGCAGCTTCCCGCCATCC
>JBDTYN010000003.1:0-14159 GCA_040005675.1 Chthoniobacterales bacterium | reverse complement strand
AGCGCCTCGCCGACTGAAGACCTCGCTTTCTCGGACCCGGCTTTTAGGGTCGGTCGAGAGGTGCTAGGTTTGGCCGGTGTCATTTGAGCTCGAATCGAATTACAAACCCCGCGGCGACCAGGCGCAGGCCATCGCGAAGCTGTTGAAGTCAGTCGAGGCGGGCAATCGCCACCAGACACTTCTGGGCGTTACCGGCTCGGGTAAGACGTTCACGATCGCAAACGTAATCCAACATCTCGATCGGCCGGCGCTCATCATCTCACATAACAAGACGCTCGCAGCGCAGCTCTACTCGGAGTTCAAACAATTTTTTCCCCGCAACGCGGTGGAGTATTTCGTCAGCTATTTCGACTACTACCAGCCGGAAGCCTACATCCCGCGCTCCGATACCTACATCGAGAAGGATTCGTCGATTAACGAGGAGATCGAACGGCTGCGCCTGAGTGCTACGAGCGCGCTACTCTCGCGCCGCGATACAATCGTCGTGGCGAGTGTCTCGTGTATCTACGGCGTGACCTCGCCGGAAGATTATCTTCGTATGCTGCTGACGGTGAAGCGCGGCCAGCAGATCTCGCGCGAAGCAGTGCTCAGCCGGCTCGTCGACATGCTTTACGAGCGGAACGACGTGGCTTTTTCCCGCGGCAAATTCCGTGTCCGCGGCGATGTGGTCGAGGTCTATCCGGCGACGGCGGATGAGGAAGCGATCCGGTTGGAATTCTTCGGCGACGAAGTCGATGCAATCACGCGCTTCGATCCTTTGACCGGCCACGCGCACGAGGGGCTTAGCGTCATCACGTTTTATCCCGCGAAGCAGTTTGTCACGCCCGCGGACAAGCTGAACCGCGCGCTCTCCTCGATTCGCAATGAGCTCGATCACCGCATCGTTGAGCTGGAAGCGCAGGGCAGACTGCTCGAGGCGCAGCGGCTGAAGATGCGCACGGAATACGATCTCGAAATGTTGCAGGAAATGGGGTTCTGCAACGGGATCGAGAACTACTCCCGCCATCTCTCCGGCCGGATGCCCGGTTCGAAGCCGTTTACCTTGCTCGATTTTTTTCCAAAGGATTTCCTGCTGGTGGTCGATGAATCGCATGCCACGATTCCGCAGATCGGTGGAATGTACGAAGGTGATCGTTCGCGCAAAACGGTGCTCGTGGAGTATGGCTTCCGGCTGCCGAGTGCGCTGGACAATCGTCCGCTGAACTTCAAGGAGTTCATGGGGACGGCGAACCAACTGCTTTACGTCAGCGCAACCCCCGCGGAATTCGAGATCCAGAATAGCGTCGTTGGGAACGCGAATTACGTGCCGCACAAACGTGCGCGGATCGGCGAAGACGAGCTGGTGCCATTTGTGTTGCCGGGCGAGCCGGGAGGGACGACCTCCGTGTCGTCCTCCAAATCGGACGCGATAGGGCGCGTCCCTCCTATCTCCCATACCGACGAGCCGTCGGAAAAATTTGACGTTCACACCCCGGGTGCGCCGCTCGTGGTCGAGCAGATCATTCGGCCAACCGGTCTGCTCGATCCGCGGATCACATTGCGCGGGCTGAAACACCAGATCGATGAAACGATCGAGCTTTGCCGCGGGCGCGTGGAGCGAAATGAGCGCGTCCTCGTAACGACTCTGACGAAGCGGACGGCGGAAGATTTGTCGGATTATCTGCGCGATGTCGGACTCAAAGTGCGCTACCTCCACAGCGACATCGACACGATCGAGCGCGTGGAAATTTTGCGCGCGTTGCGCGCCGCGGACTTCGATATTCTCGTTGGGATTAATTTGCTGCGCGAAGGCCTCGACCTGCCAGAAGTGTCGCTTGTCTGTATTCTCGACGCGGACAAGGAAGGTTTTCTGCGCAGCCAAACTTCGCTCATTCAGACGGCCGGCCGCGCCGCGCGGCACGTGAACGGGGAGGTGGTTCTGTTCGCCGACACCGTCACGCGAAGCATACAAGCGTTAATCTCCATTTCCGACTATCGCCGCACTAAGCAACTGGAGTACAACGAAAAACACGGCATCACGCCGACGACCGTGAAGCGTGCGATCCAGGAAAGTTTGCACACGATTTTGCGCGGCCGTGAAATTGCCGCGTCTGTCATCCAGGAAAGCGGCGGTGACTTCAACCTGACAGAAGTGCTGCGCGAACTGGAGGAGGAGATGCAGACCGCCTCTGCCAATCTGGAATTCGAGCGCGCCGCGCTCCTCCGCGACCAAATCATGGAAGTGAAAAGCGGCACGGGTCTGACGAAAATCGAGCCGCGGCGGAAACCGGTGAAATATTCGCGCAGCGGGACAGCGCGGCGCCGAGGCTCGCGCGTGTAGCGTGTAAACTTGAACCGCGGGACGTTTTTCAGTTCTGTCATCCTGAACCCCGACAGCCGACGGGGCGAAGGACCTCTCCCATTCACGCAAACCTTTCCGCTCTGCCACCGCAGCAACGAAGCAGTGGCGCTGTCGCTCATCTGATTGCGGTTGGGCACGCTACCGACGCGTTGTGAGGTCCCTCGCCGTCTTCACTCGGGATGACAGCGAACTTTACCCGCGACGCGGTCGCGGCCAACCTGAGAAGACGATGGCAAAGACGCAAACAAAGCCGCAGGTTGCCAACATCCAGGCCGTCGTGGGTTCGGACGAAAGCGAAGTGAAGCGCAGGGCGGCCGATCTCGCCGCGAAGTTAACGCCGGCGGACGCAGGAGACTTCGGCCTCGAAGTAATCGACGCCTGCGCCGATAATAGCGATCAAGCCGCGGGGCGAATCCGTGCCGCAATCGAGGCGCTCCAGACGCTGCCCTTCTTTGGCACGGGCAAGCTCGTCTGGTTCAAAAATGCAAATTGTCTCGGCGACAACGTAATTGGACGCTCTGCGACCGTGCAGTCGGCCTTGGAAGAGTTCGCGAGGATCATCGAAAACGAGTTGACGCCGGACGTAACGTTGCTGATCAGCGCGACTGAAGTCGATAAACGTCGCTCGTTTTACAAGCTGCTCGGCAAACGCGCGGAGCTGCAGGTCATCGACAAACTCGACGCATCACGAACCGGCTGGGAAGAAGAAGCAACCGAGATGGTGCGCGCACGCGCAACAGCAAGGAAGCTTCGTTTCGAAGCCGATGCGCTCGATCTTTTTGTGCTACTGACCGGCGGCGACACGCGACAGATCAACAACGACCTCGAGAAGATCGATCTTTATCTGGGCGAAAAACGCGAAGTCACCGCCAAAGAGGTGCGGATGCTGGTCCCGCTGTCGCGGGCCGGTGTGATCTTCGAGCTCGGCAACGCTTTAGCCGCGCGCGACCTCGATCGCGCTTTGATGCTTGTCCGGCAATTGCTCGATCAAGGCGAGACCGCCATCGGTATTTTGCTGGTCGCGATTTTACCGACCGTTCGCAATCTTCTCCTAGCCAAGGATCTGATGGAACGGAATCGGATTCCGCGACCGCATGCGCCCTTCACGTTCATCTCCGTCCTGAATCGGCTGCCCGCCGCTGCGACCGATCATCTCCCGCGTAAGAAAGACGGTTCCATTAATGGTTTCGCTTTGGGGATCGCGGCGCAGCAGGCGCACTGCTTTGAAACCGGGCAACTGATTGAGGGCCTGGAAGCATGCTTGCAGGCAAATCTGCAACTGGTCACGAGTCAGCTCGATCACGAGCTGGTGCTGACCGAAGTAATCGTGAAACTGCTGGGCCGGATCTGAAGGTGGGCGCGACCTTGGCACCGCGACCCAATCCAGTGTCGCCCTGCCATGAACTTTCCGGTCGGGCGAGACTCAGTCGAGCCTGCGGAAAAGGCTCCGAAGAGCATCACCTTTCCGCATTACACCGTCGCGTCGCCTGCCTGCTGCCGCGCGATCCGGCCAAGGTAGGGAATCTCCCAGCGGGTGCCGCTGAGCGCTTTGACCGTCGCGATTCCCCAGAGGATGATCGCGATGATGTTCACGACCGCCCAGAAAGTCCAAAGAATGAGTGCGAACAGCCACCCCACAAACGGAATCGGCGAGAGCAAGCTGTGGGCGATGTTCCAGGCGAAGACAAAAAGACACCATGCGCCGCCAAAGATAATCGATTGCATTGCGTAAAACCGCACAAAGGCGTCGCGCTTCTCAAGGATATAAAAGACAATGCCGCCGATCAGAGGGATACATGCGAGCGCAGCGGCTACATTCGAAGGCAGGCCAGTAGTGGGCGATTTCGCCCCCGTCTCCGAAGCCGGGGGGATTGTTGTGGGGATAGGATCAACTGGATCATCCATGTCTTTTAATACATGAAATCGGCGCATTTGCATCAAGCGAGCTCGGAGGTCGCGGCGGATTTTGCTTCCGCGGTTCTGATCGAAACAGTACGGTTGCAAACGCGATGCAACCTGCGGCAAGATCAGGATCGCGACCCAGGGTAGCTTAACGGCAGTCATCATGCTCCGATCTTCTGTGGTGGATCACACAACGTACTTCGCGTGGGCGTATGCGCGTGGGGAGGTCCTTCCGCGTCTTCGCGCGTCAGGATGACAGCTGCTGCGGCGCCCGCAGCTCAAAGGTGGAATCCTCAGGCAACGCTGCCCAATCAGAGCTAACCGTAACCGCCGGGCAACAGCGATATCGCGTGGCCGTCGGATCGCGACTGCTTGCGACGACTGGCGCTGAGCTGCGAGGAAAGCTCAGCGGCACTCACGGTGCCGTGATCTCGGACGCCAACGTTCCTGAGCGATATGCGGCAACGGTGCGTTCCAGTCTTGAACGTGCTCAGTGTGAAACTATTCTCCTCCCAATCGCCGCCGGCGAAGAATCAAAATCGCTCGCGAACGTCGGCGAAATTTGCGAGCGGATGGCGGTGGCCGGTCTCGATCGTTCATCCTTCGTCGTCGCGCTCGGCGGCGGTGTGATTGGTGATCTCGCTGGATTCGTGGCGGCGATTTATCACCGCGGAATTCCGTGGGTGAATGTGCCGACCACACTGCTTGCCATGGTCGATAGCTCGATCGGCGGGAAGACTGGGGTGAACACTCGCGCTGGCAAGAACCTGATCGGCGCGGTCCATCAGCCGGCACTCGTCATCGCGGACGTGGACACACTCGAGACGCTGCCGGAACGCGACTTCAATCAGGGCTTCGCCGAGATTATCAAGCACGGCATCATCGCCGACGCGAAGATGCTTGATAAAGTAGCGCAAGTTTCCAGCTTGCGAGCAACCGACGACGCAACGCGGAAGCTTTCACTCGAATCGCTCATCCGCCGGAACATCGAGATCAAGGCATCCATCGTCGCGCGGGACGAACAGGAGACCCGTGGCGAGCGCGCGGTGCTGAATTTCGGGCATACGGTGGGACACGCGATCGAACGTGCCGGCGGCTACGGTCGTTTTCTGCATGGGGAAGCAGTCAGCCTCGGAATCGTGGCTGCCTGTGAAATTTCAGTGCGTAAGGCAGGGCTGCCCGATGCGGACCGACACAAAGTTGTGGCACTGCTTGACCGGTTTGGCCTGCCGACGCGTCTCCCTGCGGATTTTCCCCGGGAGCGAATCTTCGAGGCTCTGCCGTTCGACAAGAAGTTCGAGCAGGGCCAGGTCCGGTTTGTCGTCAGTCCGAAGATCGGCGCCGCACATGTCGCGCAAGACGTGACGATCGAGGATATCCGGGCTGCGGTGGCGACGCTTTAGCGCAGGGAACTGGTCGCCGTCCGGTAGTAGTCGACCAGGCCCTCCACCACTCCGTCGGCATATTCTCGAAAAATACTCGCCCGCTCAATTCCGTTGATGCTGCGCGTGCCTTCGTAATCTCCGGCCTCAATGCGCGCGAACGCTTGGTTCCCGTTCATCACGTAGGGTTCGAAGTAGATGACAGGGCAGCGATAAAGGCGGTTGGCGAGCAGGTTGCGCGCGTAAACATAACCGGTCACGCCGATCTTCGTCACGTTGCCGGTCGTGTAGTCGTAGGGAGGCAATTGCGTGTGCTTCTGCATGGACGCGGCAAGTTTCTCGGCAAGGGGCGCTTCCTCATCGTAAGTCCGGAGAAGCAAACGCCGCAGCATCTCGTAACGGTTGTCATCGAACTGGAGTTCGCTTTCGAGGTAGGCGCCATTAACGAGCAGATGGAGATGATTCTTCTCCACAAGGGTCGGATTTTGCGGTTCGCCCCATGGCTCGGCGTTGAAGTGCAGGCAGAGCACGAGGTCGGGTCGGAGCGATGAATTGACGAGCTCCGCCCGCGCGCGGATCTCGCTGTTCCGATAAAACAACAGCTCGCTTTGCCAGCGCACGCTTTGCTCTTTCTGCGGGTCGTCCGGGCCCGTGAAATTTTCCGGCGGCGTGGTGGAAAGCGCTTTCGACAAGATCGCCCGGGCCAGCTCCCTTAAATCGTCGGGTCGTTTGTCTGTGACCGGTTCAAGCCGGGAACGCGCGAGCACCGGTCTGGCACCGAGCGCACGGAGACGGGGCGCGAGGATGCGGGCCACGCGCAGCGTCATATCGCCTTCCTGCACCGGTGTCGTGTCGCGCACCTGGAACCAGCGTTCTTCCATGCGTGCCCAGTTTCCGCCGATATGGCCTGGATCGATCGCGACCCGTAAGTCCGTGAGCGGCCCATGCCTCTGGCCCGGCAAATCACGCGCTTTCCGCCAGTAGCGGGCGACGCGTTTCCGCGCCTCAGCGTTTCGCGCGAAGCGAAGCGTAAACCATGTTTGCGCCTCCGCGCTCATTAGGAGCTGTGCGGAGTCAGGCCCAATCCGAAGCAGCCGATCGCTGACTCCGTGCGTGCAGTAAACCGTCTCGATCAACCGCTGGAATTCGTCGTGCGTGATCGTGCCCTGATAGCGCTCGAGATAGCGCCAGTCAGGCGATTTCCCGAGTGGACTGAGATTCTCCGCAGCCGAAGCGGAACGTGTTGCCATCGTCGCAAGAATCATCGCCGCGCTGAAGGCGGCGAGTCGGGCAAAACGGCAGATCACGGTTTGGATTTCGGTCTGTTTAATACGAAGGTCGCCGAATGCTAACGATTCTTTTTCTCGGCGACATCGTTGGCGAGCCGGGCCGCAGCGCCGTCATCAAACGATTGCCCGAGCTGAGGGAAGAATACGCTCTCGATTTCATTGTCGTTAACGGAGAAAACGCGGCTGCGGGCCGCGGGATTACGCCAAAGATCACGATCGATCTGCTTCGCGCAGGCGCGTCCGTTATCACGACGGGCGACCACATTTGGGACCAAAAGGAAATCGTCCCTTTTATCGAAACCGAGCCGCGTTTGCTCCGGCCAATCAATTATCCGGAAGGTGCGCCGGGCGCCGGGGCGATCGTGCTCGAGACGGTGAAGGGAAAGGTCGGTGTGATCAACGTACAGGCGCGCACGTTTATGCAGCCGATTCTCGAAAATCCGTTCCGCGCGGTTGATCTCGCCGTGACGCAGATGAGTGAAGAGACGCGTGTCATACTGGTCGATGTCCACGGTGAAACCACGAGCGAAAAAATCGCGCTTGGCCGTTTTTTAGATGGCCGCGCTTCCGCTGTGCTGGGTACGCACACGCATGTGCAAACGGCAGACGAACAAATTTTTTCCGGGGGCACCGCCTTCCTCTGCGATGCGGGAATGTGCGGACCTGCTCATTCGATTCTCGGACGCGCCGTCGATCCGATCGTTAATCGTTTCATCTCCAATCTGCCCGCGCCGTTTCCAGTGGCGAAGGGCGAGGTAAGATTGTGCGGCGCAGTCGTGGAGATTGACGAAACGACCGGACGCGCCATCCGCATCACGCGGGTTCAGGAACTGCATCAGTTATCCGCCGCGGAAGTCGGCGCGCTCCTCCCAGGGCAAAAGAGCGGGCAGCCTCCCTCCGCAGCGTGACAATTCTGCGCGGAATACCGCACGACGCCCGCAGGGTTTCGCCTGTGCGGTGAGTAAGCTCAAGTCCTCCGCCTCCGAATCAAAAGACACGAGGAGCAATTTCCCGCGTTTACGACTCGTTTAAGGAGCTTTGATTGCGACCGTTGTCCGCAGAAGTCTCGGCCTCATCGGCCGTGACGGAAAAGCGCCGTTTGCGCCGCGCCGTCGGAAGCGGCGAGAGCGTCATGGTGACGTTACGCCCCGCGATCTTCGGTTCCATTTCGACCTGCGACATGCCGGCTAGGTCGTCGCGCACCCGGTGCATCAGTTGCATGCCGAATTCCTGGTGCGCCATTTCGCGGCCGCGAAATTGTAATTGCACGCGCACTTTGTTTCCCTTGTCGAGAAATTCCTCTCCGTGGCGCAGCTTCGTTATGTAATCGTGCGCGTCGATGTTCACACGAAATTTAATTTCCTTTAGTTTCGTGCCCGAACTTTTCTTGTCCTTCTCCTGCTTGGAGATGTCGTAACGGAACTTTCCGAAATCGACAATCTTGCAGACCGGAGGGTTGGCGGTGGGCGCGACTTCGACCAAATCAAGACCGAGACTCTGCGCTTTCCGGAGCGCATCCGAGAGCTTCATGACGCCGAGCTGCTCGGCGGTTGATCCAACAATGACTCGGACTTCGCGGGCGCGAATCCGACCGTTTACACGAATTTGTGGTTGCAGATTAAATCAAGCTCCGGGCCGCCGAAACGGGAAGTGGCCGCGTCGTCGTTCTACTTTCTCTCGCAAATTTTCGCGCGACTGATGGGTCGCCCGAACACTTCTGCTTCGCTACGGCTGCGAACACCACAACGAAGAGCGCGCGGTCTGCGCGCGCCGAGTGCAAGTAGTAAGCGACAATCGCGTCGTGGCAAGACCAAACTCGTCCGTTCTCAGGCGTCCGGCGGGGAGCCGAAATGAGCGGCGTGCGCTTCGTAAGCCGCGATATCGTCGAGCATCGCATCGATCGTGGCGATAAGCGGGTCGGTTTTGGCAAAACCGGAAAAGACCGCGCGGTCGCCCGTGTCGCTGTCGACGACGAAGGTGGGACGTTGCGTGACCTGCAAGGCATGGAATTCCGCCGTGCTCGCTCGCGCCCGGGCTTCGATTTCCGGCGAACGCGCCCGCGCAAGGAGGGTCGTGGGGTCGAGCCCGCCTGCCTTCGCTCCGATCTCCGCCGCGAGTTCCCATTCGCCAGTCTGCTTTCCTTCTAAAAGCGTCGCTCTTGCCAGGGCAAGCCGCACGCGGTCGTCGCCCACGCCGAGATCACGCGCCGCTTCTGCGATGAGATTTGGCGCCAGGCATTCGGCTAAATTCGGCGCGAACCAGCCCGGTTTGAGCATAATCGGAGAACGCATCATCATGCCGCTGCGCCGGTAGAACCATTCGGCCTGTTCCCGCGATTTTGGAAACCCGGAGGCGTCCATCAGCGCGATTTTCCAGTCAAAATCAACTCTCCCGGCGTAGCGCTGTTTTAAAGCGGCCCAGGTGGGCTCAGCCCAAAAACACCACGAAGAAATTACTTCCAGATATTTCGTGACCGAAATTCGCATGTCCCCTCACCCTCGCAAAGAATCGATTCGGCGTGAAGCGGTGAATTTTCGGAGATTCCATTCGACAATTTTTCCCTCGCCATCGGGCCGTGCCACTTCCTATCGTCTTCGCTCCCACATGATTCAGCGTGATTATCTCATCATCGGAAGCGGCATTGGCGGCGGCAGCGTCTGCGAAAGTATCCGCAAATACGACAAGCGAGGAACGGTTACGCTGGTCGGGGCGGAGATTTTCCATCCCTACAAACGCTGGATGCTTTCGAAGAGTTTCCTGCGAGAAAAGACTCCGCCGGTTAAAAAATTAGCTCATCTCGAGCCCGGGTGGTACCACGCCCACAAGATTGAAACACGCCTGGGTGCCATCGTAACCCAGTTAAACATCGACCGCCGCCTCGCCGTGCTCGGGAATGGCGAGACGATCGAGTTCAACAAGGCCTGTCTGGCCATGGGAAGCCGTCCGGTTCGACCACCCGTCGCCGGCGTCAACCTTGGAAACGTCATTTATCTGCGCACAATGCGCGATGCGCTGGCGCTGCGCGAGATGGCTTCGCTCGAAAAGATGGTCGTGATCGTCGGCGGTGGGTTACTGGCCTGCGAGACGGCGGCGAGCCTGCGGCAGCTCAAATTGAAGGTGAGCATCATGCATCGCAATGCCTACCTGCTCAATCGCTATCTCGACCCCGAAACCGGCGCCTGGCTCACCGGTTATTTTGCAAAACATGGTGTGACGTTGTTGATGGGGGAGAGTCTGAATGGATTCGAAGGCAAGACGGTTCTGCGGAACATTCAAACCAAGAGCGGCAATCGGGTCGCGGCCGGAGTGGCGGTGGTGGCCTGTGGTGCGGAGCCAAATCTCGATCTGGTGCGGAATACTCCGCTTTCCGGGCCGCATGGTTCGCCTGTGAGCGAGTTCCTCGAGACGGAGGAAAAAGGCATTTACGCAATCGGCGATCTGGCATTTTACCCCGATCGATTGATGGGTGGCGTGCGGCGGCAGACCCATTGGGAAAACGCCCGTGAGCAAGGCCTCGTCGCGGGAGCAAATATCACCGGCAAAAAGCGGCAAAGGTACGAGCGAATTCCTTACTTTTGGACCGAAATGTTTGATCTGCGGCTCGATTTCGTAGGGGATTTTTCGCTTGCGGCGACGCACGTCGACCTCCGGGGCACTTACGCCAAAAAGAAATTTTCGGCGCGATATCACCAGGGGGAGCGGCTGCGCGGCATCGTGCTCTGCCAGGCGACGCCTCGGGAGCTGGAAAAGGCGAAAAACGATCTGCGTGCAACGCTTGGCAAATAGGCTTTTGGGCCGACCCGGTATCCAGCTCGGCCAAGCCGCCGTTTCTCTTACTTCGACCATCGTTCTCGGCTTCGGATCCCTTCAAACATGGCACCCTTAAGCTGCTTCCCTCTGACGAACGGTGCTGAGGAATTGGCGGAGCGCGAGTGCTGGCTCCATAGGTAACAGCTGCGCCGTCTCAACCTAATAACACGGGATTATCCACTCGGCGCGAGGGACCTGCATCACACCTCTTCTCGTCGCGAAAATGAGGGTACCTGAATGCGATTGACGACAAAGAGAGGAAAAGGCATGAACCGTGCTGATTTCTCAAAAGCTTTATGCTCACCATCGGTTCATTTGCTATCGCAATCTTCTCGGTTATTGCTTGCGTCTGGTGGGCTTGTCTCAACGATAGCGATCAAACCTGATCCCAGCCGCGTCTATGCTCGAGCATGAAGATCTGAAGTGGATTGCGACCACTTCGACCGAGCTGAATTCGACACTCCAGCAAATCTCGCGCTATGCGGATCTGGCGCGACAACACAAAGGCGAGCACAACTACATCGAAATGCTCGCCGAACGCGTCGAGATTGCGTCCAAGAGCGCACAAGCCATTTTCGACCGGGTGACAACGAAAATCCTGGCCAGGAGCTCGGGATCGATAACGCCTTCCACCGGCTCCTCCCCTCCACCGCCGTTCAAAGTGATGCCTCCGCCAGCTCCGGCGCCTCGGAGCGAAATCAAACCAAAAGTGGCTGCACCAAAATCACCGATGGTTCGGAAATCAGCAGTGGCATCCGGCGAGACCAACGGATCGGCTCCCGCTACGGTTCTGCCCGAGATAAAAGTGCTCAATCCGAAAGGAACGCGAGAGCTGATCCTTCTGGTAGACGACGAGCTCGAAATCGCCGAACTCGCTTCGGAGATGCTCACGGAAGAAGGTTACAAGGTTATCCTCGCGAAAGACGGATTTGAAGCGCTCCGCATCTATCAGCAAATCGGTCAGCAAATTGGCCTGATTATTCTCGATTTTTTTCTCCCGGTCATGGACGGGGACGCGGTCTTTGATGAGTTTCGCGCGCTCAATCCGAACGTGAACGTTGTCCTGAGCAGCGGCTTCGCGGAACAAGGCAAACTGAGCAACATGCTTGCCCAGGGATTGCGCGGATTCATCCCGAAGCCTTACAGCCGCGAGAAGCTGCTCGAGCAAGTTCGCTCCACGCTCGAAGCGGCACGGCAGTAGTTGCGGGATCGCCTCCCGGAGTTGGGTTCACCTGAAGCGAAATCCACGCGCGGTAAATTCGAGCGCGGTGGCACCGATTTAGCTCCTCGATGTCAGGACGCTTATGGCTCGGATCGACGCTTTCTTCAAATTGATGTCCGAACAGAAGGCTTCCGATCTGCACCTTTCGACCAACAACCCCCCGATGCTGCGGATTAACGGCGACCTTGTGCGGGTCGATTTCCCGCCGCTGCAAAACGATGACTTGAAAGCAATGGTCTACGAGATCGCGCCGGAAGGGAAAATTAAACTCTTCGAAGAAACTTCGGACGTTGATTTCGGTTACGAGGTGCCCGGAGTCGCGCGATATCGCGCGAACTTCTTTCAGCAAAAATATGGCATCTCCGCCGTCTTTCGATTGATTCCGTCGAAAATACTGACTTGTGACGATTTAAGTTTGCCGCCGGTCTTGAAGAAATTTCCCATGCTCAAGAAGGGGCTGATCCTCGTGACCGGACCGACCGGGTCGGGCAAATCGACAACGCTGGCCGCAATGATGGACCACGCTAATCTACAGCGGCACGACCACATCATTACCGTCGAAGATCCGATCGAATTCGTACATCGAAGCCAGAATTGCCTCGTGCAACATCGCGAAGTCGGCGTCCATACACGCTCCTTTGCGGCGGCTCTCCGGGGCGCCCTGCGCGAAGATCCAGACATTCTGCTGGTCGGCGAAATGCGCGACTTGGAGACGATCGAACTGGCGTTGACTGCGGCTGCGACCGGCCACCTCGTTTTTGGAACGCTCCACACTTCGAGCGCGGCGAAAGCGGTCGACCGCATCATCGACGTCTTCCCGACCGACCAGCAAAATCAAATTCGCGCCACACTGGCTGAATCGCTCAAGGGAGTGATCGCGCAGAACCTTTTCAAGCGTATCGACCGTCCCGGTCGCGTCGCCGCGCTGGAAGTTCTGGTTGTGGACATGGCTATTTCCAATCTCGTCCGCGAAGCGAAGACCCACCAGATTCCCGGCATGATTCAAGTGGGGAAAAAGAAGGGCAACCAGCCTCTCGACGACGCGATCATGGACCATTTGCGAAGCACACGAATTTCTCCCGAAGAGGCCTACGACAAGGGAATCGACAAGA
The DNA here is from genome assembly GCA_040005675.1 of Chthoniobacterales bacterium. Lineage (GTDB taxonomy): Bacteria > Verrucomicrobiota > Verrucomicrobiia > Chthoniobacterales > UBA10450 > JACCXL01. The sequence goes on along the minus strand of JBDTYN010000003.1, from coordinate 1,101 downwards.
AGAAATTCCGCCCATTTCTGAAGGAGCCGCCGCCCGAAATGTCGGACGAGTAACGCGCTGCTACATTATGAGAATACCTGATCTCGACAAAATTCTATCTGCGATGCTGCAGACCTATCAGGGGATCTCGGACCTTAATTTTTCCGTCGGCCATCCGATGCAGGTGGAAGATTTCGGCGAGCTCAAACCCGTCTATGTCGACCCGCCGATCGAAGCGTTGACCCCGTTTCAGACTGAACAACTTGCGCTCGCGCTCATGCAGGGCAACCGGCGCTTGATCTACGATTATCTGACGGGCGGGTCGTGCGACTGTAGCTATTCCCTGAGCGAAGAGGCGCGTTTCCGCGTGAACATCTTTCGGCAACAGGGCCATTTTTCGATCGTCTTGCGCAAGCTTGAAGGGCGCGTTCCTTCCGTGAAATCGCTCGAACTGCCCCCAATCTTCGAAGAAATCGCGAAGGAAAAGTCAGGCCTCGTGTTGGTCACCGGCGCGACGGGAAGCGGTAAGACTACTACGCTCGCTGCGCTGCTGAATGAGATCAATGCGACGCAGCCCGTGCATATTATTACTCTGGAGGATCCGATCGAGTTCGTGCATCCCGCCATGAAAGCGACATTCAATCAGCGCGAACTTGGGCAGGATTTTAATAACTATCCGAATGGTCTCCGCGCTGCGCTCCGGCAGGCGCCAAAGGTTATTCTCGTCGGTGAAATGCGCGACCGCGCGACAGTCGAAGTCGCACTCATGGCCGCGGAAACCGGGCATCTTGTTCTTAGCACGCTGCATACGGTTGATGCCGGACAATCGATCAACCGGATTCTCGGCCTCTATTCCCTGGGCGAAGAACAGCAACTTCGCGTGCGTCTCTCCGACACTTTGCGTTATATCGTCAGCCAGCGGCTCGCGCCGAAAGTCGGTGGCGGACGCCAATTACTCACCGAAATCGTGGGCAACAACTTGCGCACGAAGGAGACCGTCGCCCTTGGCGAAGGCGAGCATCGCAGCTTCTACGAGATCATTGAAGCGAGCACGCCCTTCGGCTGGATGACGTTCGACCAATCGGTCTTGAACGCATACGAAAACAACTGGATCACGGAAGA
>JBDTYN010000002.1:0-9603 GCA_040005675.1 Chthoniobacterales bacterium | reverse complement strand
GCGACTCGCCGATGTTGGCGCGCGCGAGCTGGGAATCGATTTCCGCAACGTCTCCGGCGCCGGGGCGGCCGGCGGTCTTGGTTTTGGTTTGATGTTGTTTTGCGGCGCTGAATTACGCTCGGGTTTCGACGTGATGGCCGACGCGATCCATTTGGAAGAAAAAATCAGACAAGCCGATGTCGTTATCACCGGCGAAGGCCGCTTTGATGCACAAACCTTGCAGGGCAAGGCGCCTGCCGGTGTTGCCACGCTCGCGCGCAAACACCAAAAACGCGTCTACGCCATCGTCGGCGAGGTCGTCCAAGACACGGAAATCAGCGGGCTTTTCGATGGTGTGTTCGAGCTCGCGCGCGGCCCGGGCGGCATGGATGAGGCGATGGCCTGCGCGCCGCAGTTGTTGCGAGATCGCGCAGCCGAATTGGCTGGGTCGTTGCGCGACCAGGCGAGGGCCGGGTAGGGCGAGACTCTGTCGAGCCTTGGCTCAAGCGTCCGGTCCGCCGCGCCCCCTGAAGAAAACAGTTGCCCTTGGCCAGGTGGTTTGCTACGACGGTCTTTGGGGGCAGGGCCACACTGGCCGATCTGCGCTCCCACTAACTTCCGATTTCCCCCTCGCAACCGAGAAAACCCGTTTGGCTCTTTAGGCGAAACGGGTTTTCTTTTTTTCTAACGGCGCGAAGGATCACGATTTCGAGATGAAGGAAGATCCGGAACAACTCGTTACGCCGTTTGTCTTTTCCGATCCGGGCGGCAAACGCTGGCCGCGCCTCCGCCTGGTGCTGCTGATTCTCGGGGTGCTGGCTTTTCTCAGCACGGTGCTTTTTGTGCAGACGCTCTTCGTGGCGCCGCAGCTCGATCTCCCGATTTCGCTGCGCCAGTTAAAAGGGCAGTTGAAATCAATTCAGAAGGCAAATCCGGCCGGCCAGCCTGCGGGCCCAACCACGATTCTCTGGCAGAAGTTTGAAGCGGCGCGCCAGGCCGCGAAAAAAATCACTGGACCCGCACCGGCGCCGCCCGCGCACCCGCGCAAGAAAACCGGCGACAATGAGGTGCGTCTTGGCTTTTACATCAATGGCGACGCCTACAGCTACGCGTCGCTGGAGCAGCACGCGGCGCAGCTCACCCACGTCTGTCCGGAATGGATGGCGGTCACGAACGGGCTGGGCGATTTAAAAATCGATCCCGACGTCCGGATTCCAAAGCTGGCCGCAAGCAAGGGTCTGGCCCTTATGCCGCTGCTGACCAATCTCGTGGGCGACACGTGGCAGCCCGAGGCGATCGAAAACCTGGCGCACGGGCCTGCGGAGCGACAGGACCGATTTATTAAAAGCGTGCTCGCCGCGTTGAACGACGCCAGGGCCGCCGGCGTGGTGATCGACTGGGAGCAGATTGATCCTGCCTACAAAAACGACATCACGGTGTTTCTCGACAAATTCACCGACGCGCTGCATTACGACGACAAGCAGCTCTGGCTTTGTGTGCAGCCTGGGCAGGATCTTGATTACATCGATTTCGAGCAGTTGTCGGACAACGTCGATCGCTTCGTCGCGCTGCTCTTTGATGAAACGTCCGATATCGACACGCCTGGACCGCTCGGTTCTCGTCCCTGGTTTGAGGGCTGGCTGCACGTCCTGCTGGAGAATACAGAGCCGAAGCAATGGATTATTGCGCTGGGCAACTACGGTTACGATTGGACCGCGGGCGCGAAGAAGGCCGAGTTGATCAGCTTCCCCGAAGCGATGAGCCGCGCGAGCTACGCAGAGGTGGCATCGGCTTCGGTCGTCGGACCGGAATACAGTCCTTACTTCTACTACGAAGATGCGGAGAAGGAACACACGGTCTGGTATCTCGACGTCATCACGTTCTTGAATCAATTGCGTGAGGTGCGGGGCGCAAAGGCCGGAGGGTTCGCCCTTTACCGTCTCGGCACAGAAGACACGGCTCTCTGGGATGCGCTGAACGTGCAGTCTGATCTCACGCTGGACGCGAAAACGCGCCCACTTCTCGAAGTGCTGCGCGGCACCGATACGATTACAGATGTTGGTGACGGCGAAATCGTCTCCGTGGATGAAGAGCGGTTCGATGGAAAGCGGACCCTCGCCCTGGACGGCGAACATTATCTGACCGCGCAGTACACGAAGTTTCCGCAGTTCCCGACCCTCTATCACCAGGGTGCCGGGGGCGAACATCAGGTGGCGATCACGTTTGACGACGGGCCGGACCCGGAATGGACGCCGAAGATTCTCGACATTCTTAAGGCGAACAACGTGAAGGCGGCGTTTTTCCTGGTCGGCGCCAACGCAGAAAAATATCCGACGATCGTGAGGCGGATCGTTGCGGAAGGACACGAGATCGGCAACCACACTTACTATCACCCCAACCTCGGACTGTGCTGGCCGGAGCACATCCGGCTGGAGTTAAACGCAACCCAGTTGCTTATCCAAACCGTGACGGGCCGTGCGACAACGCTCTTCCGGCCGCCGTATGCCGCGGACACCAGTCCTTCGCGAATCACGGAGCTGACTCCATTACAAATCGCGCAGGACCTCGGCTATCTCGTGGTTCTTGAAAATATCGATCCGCAGGATTGGGCACGGCCCGGCGCGGATCTCATTCTGCAACGCGTAAAACAATCACGCCGCGACGGCAGCATCATTTTATTGCACGATGCCGGTGGAGACCGCAGCCAAACGGCCGAAGCGCTCCCGCAAATCCTGGAGTATCTGCACAACCGCGGCGATTCGGTTGTCTCGCTCAGCACGCTACTTGGAACTTCGCGCGATGCGTTGATGCCGCCCTTGCAGGCCGGCGGGCACTGGCTTGCGCGCGTCGTCAGCGGCGCCGGGTTTCACGTTTTTCACGTGATCGAAGAATTCCTCTGGGCCTTCATGATCGTGGCGACCGCGCTGGTCGTGATCCGCACACTGGTGGTGATCTGGCTGGCATCACGTTTCCGTCGCCGGCCGGACGCGGAATTCGCCGCCCCGATCACAGTTGTGCTCGCCGCGTATAACGAGGCCAAGGTCATCGGAGCCACGCTCGAGGCGCTCCTCACGACTGACTATCGTGGAGAAATCGAAGTCATTGTCGTCGATGACGGATCGGCAGACGAGACCGCTGCCGAAGTGGAGAAAATCGTGACAAAAGATGCGCGCGTGCGTCTTCTCCAGCAGGAAAATCGGGGTAAAGCGCTCGCGTTACAACGAGCGCTCGGTGCCGCGCAACATGGGATCGTCGTTTTCCTCGACGCCGATACTAATTTTCAGCCGGACACACTTCAGCGGCTGGTGCAGCCGTTCGCCGATGCGCGCGTCGGAGCGGTTTCCGGTCACGCTAAAGTTGGGAACTTGCGAACCTTCATCGCGCGCTGCCAGGCGCTCGAATACACCTGTGGCTTCAATCTCGATCGGCGCGCCTACGATGGCTGGAACTGCATCACGGTCGTGCCGGGCGCGATCAGTGCGATTCGCAAATCAGTCATCGATGACGCGGGCGGGTTGAGTCTGCAGACGCTGGCGGAAGATACGGATTTGACGTTGACGCTGCACAAGCTCGGCCAACGCATCGTCTATGTTCCCGGCGCGATCGCCTGGACGGAAGCACCGGAGACGGTGCGCAGTCTGACGCGGCAGCGATTTCGCTGGGCTTACGGCACGTTGCAGTGCCTGTGGAAACACCGCGATATGGTCTTCAACTGGCGATATCGCGCCCTTGGCTGGTTTAGCCTGCCGAGCGTTTGGTTTTTCCAAATCATCCTGGTCGCAATCACACCGCTGATCGATCTGCTGCTCTTGTTATCGCTGCCTTTTGGCGGATGGGAGAATGTCCTGCCCTTCGTCATCACCTTTCTCGCGATGGATGTAATCCTTGCGACGCTCGCCTGTATCTTGGAACGCGAAAACGTCCTGCGCGCATGGCGGATTCTTCCGATGCGCCTGATTTATCGACCTATGCTTAGCTATGTGATCTGGAAAGCAATTTTCCGGGCGATCAAAGGCGCCTTCGTCAGCTGGGGGAAACTGGAGCGCACCGCGAGCGTGCCGGTCCGGGCGTAGCATTTGAGCGGTCCCAGCATCCAGTGAAACGCTCGCATCTATTGTCTGCGCTCGCAGCCCTTGGCCTTGCCGCGTGCGGGAAACATGATGTCGCACTCCCGCAGCTCGATCCGAACACTCCTGTAGAAGTCGCAATTCCGGAGCACGGCGCCTACACCGGTGCGTTCATGGATTTCGGCGACGCGGAAGACGACGTCACGCTCGAGATGGTCGAAGAGTTCGACAATCTTGTCGGCAAACATCAGGCGATCATCGCTTCGTCGAGCTACTGGGGTGAGCAGGATTTTCCGATCGCAAACCTGAACGTGATCTGGCGGCACGGATCGCTCCCGCTGGTTTTCTGGTCGCCCTGGGACCGCCCTTACGAGCAGAGTAAGGGGCCTGATCCTTTCAATCTCCGCGCGATCATCGACGGCAAGTGGGATGATTATATCGACAAATGGGCAGAAGCGGCGAAGGCGTTCGGCAAACCGATGATCGTTGCCTTTGGTGTGGAAATGAATGGCGATTGGTTCCCCTGGTCAGGTTGGTACTACGGCGCTGATAATTGGATCGATCTCGACGATGACACCAATCCCGAAGCCGGGGAGTGGCAGGGCCCCGATTGCTTCAAGCGCGCCTATCGGCACGTGGTCGATCGGGTGCGGGCGCGCGGTGCATCGAACATCCAATGGATGTTCCACACGAATAACTACTCCTACCCCCTCGATACCTGGAACTTCGCGCCTGCTTATTATCCCGGTGCCGACTATGTCGATTGGCTCGGGCTGAGCGTTTACGGCCAGCAATTCAAAGACGAGCCATGGGCGAATATTCCTCCACTCGTCGATTGGCCATATGAGGAAATCAGCCGACTCGACCCGAAAAAGCCGATCATGATTGCGGAATGGGCGACGGGAGAATTTCCGCGCTCCGGCAGTAAAGCCGCCTGGGTCAGGGAGGGGCTCGATAAATTCCGCACCCGTTATCCGCGCATCAAAGCCGCAATTTACTGGCACGAGCGCTGGCAGAATCCCGACCAGACTTACAGCAATCTCCGCGTTAATTCTTCGGTCGAATCGCTTAACGCCTACCGCGAAGGGGTGGCCAATCCCTATTGGTTAGGCAATCTGATTCTGCGGCCGCGCGCCGAGCGTCCTGTAAAGTAAGCAATCGCGGCTCGCGAGCAGATGGTTACTCCGGAGGCTTTTCAGATTTCGGCCGCGCCTTGCGCAAATCGACAGCGAGCTTCCAGGTACCATCAGTGGCCGTTCTCCACACACTTACGAACGTGCCGCGCTCGGTGTGATCCATTCGCTCGGTCGCGAATTCGCCATAGTCGTATGCCAGATCGCCGGAACTGCTGATGTCGCCGCCCTTGCGCTGGAACGTTGTCCTGGCGTGATCGGAGCTGAGCATGACTCGCGCGGATTCTTTGCCGGCCGCCGGGAAGACTCCCGAACGCAGAACGCGCACGTCGGGATCGGCAATCCGCGCCACGGCCGCGCCATTATCTCTGGCTGAAGCTTCAAAAAATTCTCGCTGCGCTCTTTGCAAACTGCGGCGGGCCACCTTGCGGTCGGCATTCGTCTTGCCCGGCGTTTCAACCGTCGCCGTGTCGGCAGTTGAATCGTCGGGAGCGATTGGGCGCGGTGTGTCCACTCCGTGATCCAGCACCACTTTCCACGCACCATCGTTTTGCTTTTTCCAGATGGAAAAAAACTCCCCGCTCGCTCCGGACTTTTCGTCGTTTCGGTTCTTTTTCCACGTCCACGGCCCCGTCGTGTATCCCAAATCACCGGCTTGCGAGACAACGGCAAACGAGGAATTCCACGCCAGCAGGCTCTCATCTGATTTCCGCCCCTCCCAGCTCTTACGGCCGTTCACCGGCCCGGGCTCAAACACAGTTGAATTCTCCGCGAGAAAGGTGAGGAAGGCTTCCCGGGTCCCCTTCTCACCCGCGGTGCGAGCGAAGCTCTTTTCCGCATCGATGAGCGAACGAACCGCGGCTGCCTGTTGTCCATCTTCGGCACGCGCGACGCTGCCAGTCGCGAATGCCAGCAAAAAGAAAAGGTTGAGCGCTTTAGACAAATTCGATCTCCGGCGGCGTCTCGAAAGTAAAGACCCTGAAAAGGTCATGGAGAATGTCGCCCCTCATGAAGATTGGAAAGTCTGTTTTTCCCAGCTCGCTCCTGGCCTTGTCCTGTTCGCGCGCCAATGGGTCCGTTCGGTCGCCGACGCCGAAGACATCGTCCAGGATGCATTCGTCCGTTTCTGGCGGAAGCAGCATTCAATTGAGAACCGCGCCCTCCTCTTCGCCACCGTCCGTTCGATTGCATTCGATTTGCTCCGCCGCGACGCGCGACGTGCGCGCCGGGAGATCGACGCGACCGGTGAGACTGATTCCTATACCGAACCGAAATTTGAAGGCGGCAGCGACGCCGAACTGGGTCTCGCGGCCGCAATCGGTCGGCTGCCGGCCGAACAGCGAGAGGTGCTCGTTTTGAAAATTTGGAACGAGCTGACGTTTGGCGATATCGCCACCGTTCTTGGGATTTCGCAAAACACGGCCGCCTCGCGCTACCGCTACGCGCTCGCGGCCGTCAAGAAGAGTCTCGTGCCCCATGAATGATTATTCTGAATTGGAAGCGGAGCTGCGAAAACTGCGGCCAGCGCCTGCTTCGCCCGCCTTGCAGACGCGCGTTGGGTGCGAACTGCACTCCGATCACGCGCAGGTGCCCGCTGCCGGGGTATTGCGTCTCCCTCGTCGAAGTTTTCGAATTAACTGGCTGCCCTTAGGCCTTGGTGTCGCGGCTGCGGCTGCGTTTCTTGTGCTTGCCCGGGTCGACGTCGATCACGCTCCCGCAAAGCAATCGACGCTCGCTGGGACGACGTTGCCTCCCACGCATTTCGCTCCGGTTCGCCCGACGGATGGACTGCGACCCGCCGGTATGAGCCAGGTGGTTTACCGCACGCGCGACGAGGGCCTGCTTTTCGCGGAAGGCGCGAAACGTCCGGTGAGGCGCATGCGGACGGAGGCGCGCGAAACGTTGCACTGGCGCGACCCTGGCACCGGCGCCTCGATGCGCGTTTCCTATCCGCGCGAAGAGGTTTCGCTCATTCCCGTTTCCGGTCAGTAAAAATTCAGCAACCCAGCTACTCGAGAACCAGACAACCCATGAAAATAAAAAAGATCGCATCGCTCGCAGCCGCGAGCTTCCTGCCGCTCGTGGTATTCGCGCAAACTCCAGTCGCCCCCGTCCCACCCGTACCGCCTGCTGCGCCTGCGCCGCCAGGGCTGCCCGGCGAGCACCGTGACAAAGGCCCGAAAATTCCAGTGACCTGGCTCGGTGTCGAAACCTCCTCGGTTCCGAACGTGGTTAGCGAACAGCTCGGCCTCGCGAAGGGATTCGGTCTCGTGATCGATTACGTTGTGCCCGAAGGTCCCGCTGCCGCCGCGGGCGTGCAGCAAAATGACATCGTAAAGATGCTAAATGATCAGATCCTGATGGAGCCGGGACAGCTTGCCAAGCTCGTCCGCAGCTTCGCCGACGGCACCACTGTGACACTCACCGTTCTGCGCAAGGGCGCGGAACAAAAGATCTCCGTGAAGCTCGCGAAACACGAGGTGCCACAGCGTGGCGAATTCTTCGGCCCGCGCTTCGAAAAACATTGGAAGAGCGACGACTTCGGGAAGATGGGCCGGGAAATGGAGCGGATGAAAGAACAGCTGGGCGACGAAGCGCATGGCATGGCGCACGACGCAATGGCGACGGCGCGGATGGCGTTGCGCAAAGCGGCCGGGCAAATAGGTGGTCCCGGCGAAAATCCAGGAGTCGACGAGGAGCGCGGGATGGCGCGCGATGCGGCTGAGGTTACCCGTATGGCGCTGCGCAAGGCGGCCGAGCAGGCACGGCGTGCCGGCGAAGACGCCAGACGTCAGACGCGTCAGATTCGCGTAGTCAGTACGAATGACAACGGCGTCGTAAAATCCACCAGCATCGATCTCGGAAAAGCTGAGGTTGTGATGACCGACGCGCAGGGCGAGCTGAAAATCGCAGGCATCAACGGGAAAAAGGTCCTGACCGCAAAGGACGCGCAGGGCAAGCTGCTCTTTAGCGGTCCGGTCGATTCGAAGGAAGATCTCGACAAAGTGCCGGGCGACGTTCGGCAGCGTTACGACCAACTGCAGCAGAAGAATCTCCCCGGCGCGATTCCATCAGTTGTCGTCAAAGACAAAGACGAAGACGAGGACGAGGATGTTGACGTGGATCAGGACGACAGCGACGACAACGGGAATGACGATGAAGACGACAATTCTGCCGCCTCTTATGAGCAGGTGTCATTGTCAGCGCCCTATTACAACCAATGGCGCTGGATGGTTTTGATTTAGCTCGCCACAGTTTTACGCTGAATTCCAGGCCACCGCCTGGAGACGGCGCGCGTGTATTACTTGCGTGTCATCCTGAGCCGCGCAGACGGCGAAAGGACCTCGCCCACTCGCACGCTGCATGTCGATCAAATGCCACATCCGCACTTCGCCCCACGCCGTGGGTTCGCGGAGCGCCGAGTGTTCGAGAGGTCCTTCGCCGTCTACGCGGCTCAGGATGACAAAATCAGCCGCGCGGACGTCGGCTGCTCAAAGATGATTAGAACGATGACGCTACTCTTCCCGCAACGCCACCATCGGATCGACGCGCGTCGCGCGCCGCGCGGGAAAGAAGCAGGCAAGCAACGCGACAATCGTAAGTGTACCGATCGCTACGGTGAACGCCGGCGCATCGATCGCTCCTACCCCATACAACACGCTCGTCAGTGCGCGGCTGGCCGCGAGCGCGCCTAACAAGCCGAGGCCAATGCCGATGCCGATCAGCGCCGCGCCGTGTCCGAGAATCAGACGGAAGACATCATTTCGCGCCGCGCCGAGTGCGGGGCGGATTCCCATCTCGCGGGTGCGTTGTGTCACGCTCAACGCCATTACGCCATATAAGCCGACGCTGGCCAAAAGGAGCGCAAGCGCGGCGAATGTGCCGAGCAGCGTCATTGTCAGCCTGCGCGTGCTCAGGCTTGCCACGATGTTGCTCTCCATCGTGGCAACGTTCGAAATCGGTTGTTCCGGATCGAGCGCCTGCACCTGCTGTTTGATCGCGCTGACCAGCCCGAGAGGGTCGCCGCTTGTCACCCGCACGAGCAACATACTTTCGGACTGCGCGTACTGCGCCGCATAGAAATACATCTGCGAAAAATTCAGGCTCTCGACGTTCTCCTCGCCCGGCGCTTCGTTGCGGGTTCGCGGGACGACGCCCACGATTGTCAGCGGTGCTTTCTCTTTCGGCGTCTGATTATCATCAAGGTGCTGTCCGATCGGATCGCGCCCGGCAAAGAAGCGTTGCGCAAGCGTTTCATCGATGATGACCGCTCGTGACCTCGTGCCGTCATTAGTCGCCGGCACGTCTTCGGCGCTGAAGGTCCGTCCGCGCAGGATCGGCATCTTCATGACACGAAAATAACCCGGCGAAACCACGTTGACCTCCGCGCTCGGTTCTTTGCCGTGCGGGATATCGGGCGTGCC
>JBDTYN010000001.1:0-21590 GCA_040005675.1 Chthoniobacterales bacterium | reverse complement strand
GTTTTACGTTGGGACGGTGCGCGATCAGCCGCTGAATGAGCTTCAGGTTGGAAAGATTGTCTTCGATGTAGAGGATGGTCCTATCCCCCGACTCAAGTCGCTGGGCAGCTGCCGGCTCGCACGCGGTCGCCAGTTGAGTAGTCGAAGGGTCTTCGCCGGCTTGCAGCTTCAATGTAAAGGTAGTGCCGACGCCCGGCTCGCTCCGCGCCTCGATTGTGCCACCCATGGCTTCGATCAGCCGTTTCGACAGCGAAAGCCCCAGACCCGTGCCCTCGATCGCGCTACGCTCGGCACCCAGACGTTCAAATGGCGTAAACATTTTTGACAGTTGGGCCGGGTGGATCCCGATACCCGTATCCGTGATTTCCACTAAAACTTGCGCAGCGTCGCTGCTGAACTCTTCTATCCGCCGCGCATTTACCCGCACTTCTCCCGACTGCCGGTTATATTTGATCGCGTTCGATAAAACGTTGATCAAAACCTGCTTGAGACGCTGCCGGTCCGCGCGGAGAAAGAGATTGGAGTGCGGGTTGACTTCGTTGATCAGACGCACCTGCCGCTGCACAGCGAGCGGATTTACCAGCGCCATCAGGTCGGCTAGAATCCCTGGAAGAGAAACCGACTCGACGGAGAGCGTCATTCTGCCGGCTTCGATGCGCGCTATGTCGAGCACTTCATTGATCAGATCGAGCAAATGCCGGCCTCCACTCAAGATGTGGCGCACGGCTTCCTGCTGATTTTCGCTCAATTTTTCCAGCTCGAGAAGCTGCCCGAAACCAAGGATCGCATTGAGCGGCGTGCGCAGCTCGTGGCTCATGCGGGAAAGGAATTCGCTCTTGGCGTGGTTAGCGATTTCGGCCTGTTGTTTCGCCGCCTCCAGATCGTCCATCTGCCGACGCGCCAAACGAGTGAGCTCCCATTTGCGAGAGAGAGCGTGCGCCATCTGCATCACCTCCACGTTGTCGAACGGCTTCTTCAGGACAAGCACGTGATCGGTATTGCCGATTCCCTTTGCGATTTCGTCCCATGAGTAGTCGGAGTACGCCGTGCAGATGACGATTTGCAGGTCGGTGAACTCCTTCCAGATGCGTGTAATGGTCTCGATACCGTCCCAGCCAGGCGGCATTCGGACGTCGACGAAAGCCATCGAATAGGGGCGTCCCTCGCCCGCGGCGGTGCGCACTTTCTCGAGCCCTTCCTGGCCTTGGAAAGCGGAATCGATTTGGAAGATAATCTCACGGGTCGAATTAGCGGCCTTGCCGAAAAGGACGGCGTCGAACTCGTTCAGCTCGTCCTTGAGTGTAGATCCCGAGGCTCTGAGGATTTTTCGAAAATCGTCATGAATTGCGGGATTGTCATCGATGACCAGGATGCGAAAGTCGATCGGAGCCGCGTTGGATGTGATGTTGTTCATAAGATGGATCCAGTAGAAGCGGCCGGAAGTTCGAGGATGAATGTGGCGCCCTCTCCCAGTCCCTGGCTTTCGGCGGTGAGCGAGCCCCCGATCTCGCGCGCTGCGTTTGCGCCACTGTGCAGTCCGAAGCCATGGCCCTCTTTTCGCGTCGTGAAACCGTGTCCAAAGATGCGTGTGAGATTCTCAGCCGAGATGCCGATGCCGTTATCTGTCACCGCAATGCGAACATTTTGCTCCGCCCCGACGTCGATCCGCATGATGAGCCGCTTGTCCGAGCGTTGCGAATCGTCCAGCGCGTACATGGCGTTGCGGATCAAGTTGATCAGGATTTGGAGGACTTTGTGGCGATCCACGCAGACGAGAGGCACGGCGGCGAAATCGCGCTCGAGAGCTATGCCGTGGCGATCGAAAGCGCGCATATTCATCGCGATCGCGTCCTCCACCAGCTGCTCTGCGGGAAGGTTTTCGAAGACACCGCTGACCGTCGCGTAGCTCTGCTGCATGGCGACGACTTCCTTGATATGCTCGATGTTTCGCCCGAGCAGTTTGACCTCTCGCAGAAGCTCCGCGTTCTCCTCCTCCAGAAATGAACCGAGCTTGGCGAAATAAGCGGGTAGTTTGCAGCCTTTCGGGTCATTCATAAGAAACTCAGCAAGATCGCTATTGCGCCCGCTGAGCAATGCAGCAGCCTTGGCGATCTGGGGAATTTTCGAGCGACTCAGCTTTTCCGCGACAAGTCCGGCCGAGACGTTCACGCTGTTAAGGACGTTACCGACATTGTGGAGCACGCCCGTTGCGACCTCGGCCATGCCGGCGAAGCGTGAAGTCTCGAGCAGCTTTTGCTGTGAGAGGCCCAGCGCTTCCTCAGCTTCTTTCCGCTCGGTGATGTCGCGCATGATCGTCGAAAGGAAATCCACCCCGCCGTTGGAATGGTTGTGCGCGATGAGAACTTGCGAGACGTGAATCTCGCGCGCGTCGCGGGTAAGCACCGCGGTTTCGCCGACCCACGTTCCATCCTGGAGCGCGCCTGGAATTCCTTCGGTCGCCAGGATTCGATTCGCCCAGTCGGGATGGAACTCGCTGGCCAGCCGACCTGCTACATCTTCGTCGTCGCTGAGGCCGATCATCCGCCGCGCGGCTCGATTGAAATACAGCACTTTGCCGGTCAGGTCTGTTCTGCCCACGAAATCCGGTGTCGCTTCGAGGATCGCTGTTAGCCGCTCCCGGGCCTGTTCTGCCTGCTGCCGGGCGGCTATCTCGTGCTGGAGCGCTTTTACCTGCTCCTTCACTTCGTCATGTGCGCCTTGGAGGTCGCTATCCTGTGCCTGAATTTGCGCGAGCATGCTGTTGAAGGCGCCGGTGAGTTGACCCAGCTCGTCGTTCGCTAACTTAGGCGCGCGGATGGTGTAGTCGTTGTGGGTGGTCACCTCTCGGGCTGCCTGCGCGAGGCGTGCGATCGGACGTGTAATGAGCGGCTGAAGTCGCGCCGTCAGAGCCAGGACCAGCCCCAAAGAAACCGCCAGCACTGACGCGGCGATGACGGCGTAAATGCCGGTGAGCCGCGACCTGACCTTGGGATAATCGACCAAGAGCTTAAGCGAGCCGATGGGGCTGTTGTCGAAGACGATTGGGCGGACGAGGGTCCATCGGCCGTTCTTCTCGAATCGCAACCCATTCGTCAGTTCTGGCCCGCCACTGCGGTGGTCGTTTGTGCCAAACTCAGCCAGGATGTTTCCCTCCGGTGTAACGACAGCGGCGTAAATGATTTCGGATTTTGCGGAAAGCGAGGCGAGGGTTTGATGAGCGACGGTTTCGTCGTTGAAAGCAAGCGGCGCTGCGCAATTTTCGGCGATGATTGCGCCGAGCGTTTCGACGTCGTGCTGGAACGTGGTCCGTGTGATGTGAATCTGCGCTGCGAAAAGCGCACTCGTTGCGGTGAGCAGTACCACGAGGCTGACCGCATAGATGACGAATGAAACCTTCGTCTTGACTGGCCAATCCCGGAAACGCCGCCTCAAGTCTATAGAGATCATTTGGAGATCACCTCCCGTGCCAGGCGCAGCACATCGGATCCGAGCGAGATGCCGCTGCTGTTTGCCGATCGAGTGTTTGCGGTGAAACGAACCGTCTTATCCTGCACCTCAAAGGCGATAATGCCGCCGTGGCGGACGAAGTCATTCCCGTCACTAACCGTCAGCACCGGTGCGCGCTGGATCTCGCGCAGAATTGCATCAAGGCGGCCGCGTTCACCGTCGCCGACGTACAGCAGGTGGCAGTCACGGATCGCCGCGCCATCGGCTGAAGAGACCCGGCGGACCTGGATCGGACGGCCCTTTGCCGTGCGGTTGCCGATTCGTCGCTCGAGCTGGTTGGCCATCGCATCGTCTCCCGCAAAGCCGATGACGATCGGCGACTGCGGACTTCCGAACGATGACGCAGGCCAATTCACGAGGCTCGCGAAGTTGAAGAGGTAGGCTACCTTGAGATCGGTGTCGCTCACCGCCCATGCCGAGCTTGCGCTAGCAAACAGCACGACCGACGCCAAAACGCAGCCAAGGTTCGCGCCCAGTCTTCGCGAGAGTCGCGCGGCAACGGCCTTGATCCACATCGGCTAAAACTTGTAAGTAACTTTGAGCCGAAAGCTGCGCCCGTCCTGTTCGAGCTGGTCCTGCACATGTTCCGTGCTGCCAAGAAAGCGATACTTTTGATTAAGAACATTGTAGATCGAAGCTGAACACTCGAGCCCTGGCATTAACTGGCGGGTAAACAGCGTCGTATTGACCAGCCACGCGTCGCCGGTGTGTCCCTCGCGCAGCGTCATGCGATCGCTGGTGTAGAGGAGCTCCACACTCCCAAACACCTTATCATGCCAGACGGGCACGCTGAGGTGGCCCTTGAACACGTTCTCCGGCGAGTTTGGCAGGCGTTGACCAGTCCCGCTATCCTCCACCGCCTGACGCACATAACTCGCGCGCATCAGGAGCCCATTGTCCCACTTGCCTTCGACCTCCAGTTCCGCTCCGCGCATGTGAATACTGTTCAGATTCTGGAAAGTGAGGAGACCGTCCGCAGGATCAACCTTTGAGTCGATGAGATTGGAAACATCATTGTAGAATCCCGAGGCCGACGCCCGCCAATGTGAGAGGAAGTATTGCTCGGCAACGATCTCATAGGTGTTAATATGTTCGGGATCGAGATGGTCGGGCGGCTTGTAAGCCGGTGAGTCCAGCTTCTCCTCATAGATATTTGGAGCACGAAACGCGGTGCCGTAGAGCAGCTTGAGAGTAGTCTGCTTCCAGGGATTGTAGATCAATCCGAAACGCGGGTTTACCGTGTCACCAAAGGTGCTGTAATGGTCCCAGCGGACGCCGGCGCTCAGTCGAAGGTTCTTTAGGATGTCGGTGTCGCTCTGGGCGTACAAGCCGGTCACTTGTTCATCCGCATCGGTCTTTTGATAGAGGAAATAGGGGTGTACATCATAGTTCCCAATTTGGAGCGTGGATCCCACGCGCAGCTCGCTACCCATGGTAATCCGGATACGGTCGAAGAATGTTCGGCCCGCACTCGCTTCAGCCCCCCACCAGCGAGCGCGCGCATAGTCGTTGTTGACAATGAGAAGCCCCTCGCCCGCAGCAAAGTCCTCCGCGGTGTGATAATCGTAGGTGTCGTAGTAGAGCCGGCCCGCTAGTTGCCATCCGTCCTGGGTCTGGTGAGCATACCGGAGCTCTGCAAACCCGCGATTGTCCCACGTCGTGAACTGCCTGTTGAATGCCCCGCCGAAAGCCGCGGTTGGCACATCTTTCGTTCGATCATCATAGCCAGCCGCGAGCGTGAAGTCGCCCCAACTGAGGGAGCCGTACAGGCTCCAGAACCTGTCGCCGTCATGGTGACTGGCGATGCCGTGATTTGTTTCCGGTGTATCGAATTCCTTGAAAAAGAGCCTATCCTGCCCAGCGCTGCTGTAGTCAGTTCCCGAGAGCATCAACTCGATGCCGTTTTTGAATTTTCGCCCAAAGGTGAAGCGGCCGCTGTAGGTATCGTAGCTCCCGGCACTGCCGGAAACCTCCGCACCGGCTACGCTCGCGCCCGTGCGCGTCACCACGTTAATCACCGCGAAGAACGCGTTGCTGCCGTAGATCGCCGACCCTGGTCCCCGGATGAACTCCACCCGTTCAATAAGGTCCACGTCGAGCAACGCGTCCGTGCCAACGGCCGAGGTGTTGAAGATGAGTTCATTGGTGCGATGCCCATCGATGAGGAGCAGCACTCGCGCACCATAGTCGCCGAGCCCGTTGAATCCCCGCACACCAGTGTAGCTGTAATTCCGGTCGTAGGTTACGTCGAAGCTGCGGACCGAGCGGATGACTTCGCCTAGTGTACGGTAACCAAATCGCTGAATCTCATCGCGCGTGACGATGGTCACGGAAGATGGTGCGTCGGTGACTTTCTGCGTGAATTTTGACGCCGCGAAAACCGTGTCGATCTTGACCGTGCCCAATTGATCGAGGTTGAGGCCCAACAGGCTGTCGGGGCTCGAGTCGGCAGCGAAAGAGCGCGTTCCGACCAGCGCCAGTGCCACTGCGGTTATCCATTGCAAACGATTGCGGTCGCGGTCGCGCTTACGCGCTCCCGGATTACGCTGCGGCCTAAGTTTTATCATCAGGTTCGGCAGGTGGTGGTTACGCTCTGCTGATGTGGAGATCCGCCTGGCCCGTGCTCCGCTGAAAATAGCAGCCGCGATGCCACGCACCGTGCGCTTACCTTGGACCGGGAAGCACCGGCGGCGATGCAAACAAGGCGAGAAGCGGAGGACAGGCGGCACGGACGCTGCTCCATCCTGTCCCGGCATGCATACGCCCACTCTCCTGGCACCTGAAATCGGTGGCGGGCCGACGCAGAGCGGTGCTGTCTCCGGACGTGCGCAGAGGCAGGGCAATTCTCTCGTCGTGGAGCTGCAGGACACCTGGAGCTGCCTCGAATTGCTGCCGCAGCTCGAAGCATTCGAGAATTCTGTATTTGGCCCTGAGTTCGCGATCGCCGCCGAAGACATGAGGGCGTGGGCGGACTCTGGAAGCTGGTTTTGCGCAGCGGTAACCGGTCAAGCCGTTGTCGGCCGCCAGCAGATTTTTTCAATGCTATCGATCTTGGTCACCACCACTGAATCCCGTGACCTCTTGCTGGCAGGCCAATCGAGCGAGGGTCAATTGCGGCCCTGGAAGCACAACCGGTTGAACGACAAGCCGGAACTTTATCTGGCCTCAGTGATCAGTACCGCATCCGATCATCTCGGGCTGATGTATGAAAGCCTGGCTCGCGACCTGCACAAATTTAAGGCCACTTGGGACACCGAGTTCCGTTCCGGCTTTAGCATAGCGTCGGGTCCCGCGGGATTCAGTCACATGGCCCGGAATGGCTTCCGTCCCCTCGAAGGGCAGAATTATCGCGGCCACTATCCGATCATGGTCATTGATGCGAATTCCGCCGCCACCACTTTCTGGCGCGACCTGCTGAGTAGCGAGTCCAGGACATTACAGCGGATCATTTACCAGGAACCCAAGACATCTGCGCTCTCTCCGGCGCCCGCGATTGCGAGCTAACGCCAGGGAAACGCAGCGACTTTATGTCGAAAGTTTCGGCGGTCGCTCTGTGGATGGCGGGTAGCGTATCCGTTATCGCGCAATCGGCTGTTTCGCCCGCGCCCCAGCTGCGGGAAATGAATGCGCTCTTCCTTAGCCCGTACACGGTCAATACCGGCCATGTTCAGGTAGAATCCTACGTCGTAGGCTATGCTTACGGGCGCGACAGACGCGCTGGAGGGGACACACGCACGTCGAGCTGGAACATCGCTCCAACTACCTTCAAGTACGGCGCGCTCGACAATCTTGATTTCGAATTGGAAATCAGCCCTTACACGAGCGTCCGCACCAATGATCGTGTGGCCCGCTCAGTGCAAAGACAAAGCGGGTTCGGCGACATCCGAGTGAACGCCAAGCTGAACTTGTGGGGCAACGACAGCGGCTCCAGCGCCGTCGCGTTGCTGCCATCGATCAAGTTCCCGACCGCGCAGAACGGGCTGGGCAACGACACCTTCGAGGGCGGCCTGGCGATACCCATTGCGCTGGAGCTGCCGCGCGACTGGTGGCTGTTCTTCAGCCCGGGATTATCTGTCGTGCAAAAAGGCAACGCGACGGGTTACACTGCCGCGTTTGGCGACACTGCCTCTCTATGGCACCAACTCGTGGGCGACCTTTCGGCCTACGTCGAGTTTGCCAATGACATTGGCTTCGACGCGCCCGAACAATGGTATGGCACTGTGGATCTGGGTTGCACCTACATGCTCGGCCACAACGTCCAGCTCGATGCAGGCGTGCTTCTAGGCGTTACTAGAACCGCGCCGGATGTGAATCCGTTTCTCGGCCTCTCCTTCCGCTTCTGAAAACCCTGTGCAAAGCTCTCCTGCCATCGAAGTTAACGGGCTGACACGAATCTTCCGAACTTATAAGAAACAGCCCGGTCTGACCGGAGCGCTCAAAGGCCTGTTTGCCCGCGAGTACGAGCCGACGGTCGCCGTGAACGACATCAACTTCACGATCGAGCAGGGCGAGTGCGTCGGATTTCTGGGGCCGAACGGCGCCGGCAAGACGACGACGTTGAAGATGCTCGCCGGACTGCTGCATCCTTCGGCTGGCACAGCCACGGTGCTGGGTTTTACGCCGTGGGAGCGGAAGCAGGAGTATCGCCGTCAGTTCGCGCTCTTGCTCGGACAAAAAAACCAGCTTTGGTGGGATCTCCCGGCCCGCGAATCCCTCGCTCTCAACGGGAAAATCTATCGCATCCCGTCCGCCGATTTCACCCGACGAGTGACGGAGCTGACGGAGCTGTTACGGGTGGACAACAAGCTCGACGTGATGGTCCGCGAGTTATCGCTCGGGGAGCGAATGAAATTCGAGCTTATCGCTGCGCTGCTCCATCGGCCGAAAGTCCTCTTTCTCGACGAACCGACGATCGGGCTCGACGTCGTCTCACAAGAGACGGTGCGCGATTTTCTCCGCACCTATAACCGGACCTCTGAGACCACGATTTTGCTCACGAGCCATTACATGTCGGACATCGAGGCCCTCTGCGACCGTACGATTATCATCAACGAAGGTGCATTGTTTTTCGACGGTCAGCTGGCAGAGATCATCGATCGCTTTTCTGAGTACAGATTCGTGACCGTGAAACTCCCTCCCGGGATCCTGCCGCGGATTGCAGATATCCCAGCGGAGATCATGGTGTTTGCCGACAGCCGCCTCAGGCTAAAAGTCGCGCGCGCGAATTTCATCCTTGTCTGCAGGATGCTGCTTGACCGTCATCCGGTGGAAGACTTGGAGATTCAGGACGTGTCTGCCGAGGAGGTGGTGCGCGAGATCTTCACGCGAAATAGCGCGCCGCACGGCGTTCTCGAGTCCGCCTCGCGTCCGGCGGTGCGGGAGCCAGCGCTCTCGCCGTCACCACTTGCGGTACTATGAGCACGCATTGGTACATCTTTAAACTCGGCCTGCAGAACACCGCCGCCTACCGGACAAATTTCTTTTTCGGCGCCCTGTTCAACCTCGTGCCACTGGTTGCGGCAATCGCCATGTGGCGAGCCATATTTGCCGGCGGAAAGGAGGTTATCGCGGGTTATACCCTGGCCGAAATGTTATCCTATTACTTGATCGCAACGTTGGTGGGAATGACAACCGCGGTCACTGAAGATGAATGGCAAATTGCCACCGACATTAAAGACGGCGGAATTAGTCAGTCCCTCGTACGTCCGATCCGTTACTTCGGGTACCGGCTTTGCCTGTTCTCAGCGAACCGGCTGATCTACACCGCCGTCGCTCTGCTGCCGATGGCAGCAATCGTGGCCTGGAATTTCCGATACATTTTGCCGCCCGCGAACCTTCTTTCTCTCGTTGGCTTCGTTTGCTCGCTCGCGCTCTCTGCCTTGCTGCAATTCCTATTAGCTTATCTGACGGCGCTCCTCGCTTTTTGGGTTCTGGAAATATCCACCTTTAGTTTTATGCTTCTCGCCACGCAGCGGCTGGCCAGCGGTGAGATGTTTCCGCTCGACCTTTTGCCGAGTTGGCTAAACCACCTGCTCCTGCTTACTCCCTTTCCATACTGCATGTTTTTTCCAGTCAGCGTCTACATGGGGCGAGTCAATGCTGCCTCGCTAGTTCAAGGTCTAGCGATGCAAGGCATCTGGATCGTGATGCTATTTGGTCTCGCCCGCGTTATCTGGCATCGCGGCCTTCGTACCTACACTGCGGTCGGAGGATGAGACGTGAATAGCCGTTCTTCCTCCTCATCCTCGTCAGTTCGAGACCAACTGCGCGCGCTAGGCCAGGACTGTGTCCATTACCCCGGCCTTTATCTCTCCCTCTTGCGGAATTCGCTAACCCGGGAACTCGGCTTCAAAGCTAACTTCCTTCTTTGGCTTGTGGTCGAGTTTTTCTGGTTCGCGCTGCAACTGGCATTCATCAGCGTTATCTATCTTCACACAGAAAATATCGGCGACTGGACCAAATGGCAGGTGGTAATGTTGGTGGGCGCAAGCCACTTCATCCAGCAACTATTCCAAGCGTTCCTCCTGGTAAACTGCGGGCAACTGGCCGAGTTGGTTCACAGCGGCAAGATGGATTTCTATCTCCTTTTCCCAACGAATACGCGTTTCATGGTCTCGGCGCGTCATATTGACCTCGGCGGATTTGTTAGCGCCGCTTCCGGGCTCGCCGTCATGATCTACGCCAACTGCCAGCTGCATGCCACTCCCTCGTTCCTGCGGATATTGACTTTTGGCGCGTTGTGCGTCGCCGCTGTCATCATCCACTACTCCGTCATGTTTCTGATGGCGACGTGCTGCTTTTGGACGGTCCGCGCGCAGGGATTGATCATGGCTTATTACAATTTGTTTAGCCTTACCCGCGTGCCCGATGCAGCTTTTTCCGGCGCCGCGAGAGCGATCTTCACACTGTTCATCCCCGTATTGCTGGTGGCAAATGTACCGGTAAAAGCTTTGCTAGGTAAGATGGACTCCTTTGTGGAAGTTGGTCTCCTGATCGTGATGAGCCTCGTCTGTTTTTTTGTCTCCAGCCGCGTGTGGCGGGCGGCAATTCGCAGGTATTCGAGTGCCAGCTCCTAATCGTGGCTGCGAACAAAGCGCCGCTTCGTCCAAATGCGGCTGACCGCCGGGTTAGCTGCTACTCGGCTTCGACAATGATCGTCAATGCCTTCGGGCGTGTTCTGGAAGAACCCCTCCCGTAATTAAACCCAGGCAGTGCGTGGCAGCCACGCTTTACGCTTTTGATCGCATACGAACGGGAAAGTCCCTCAGTCCCTGGCAATTTCGGATTGATTCGGTATCGGCCTAAATTTCGAACTTGGTTCAGGTCCTTGCCTCGTGTGTCCCCTGAATCGACAATTTAATGAACGATTCTACAGACACCCTGGCGGAAGCGATCGGAGCCCGCGAAGGGGTAAATGATTACCTTCGACCACCAAGCAAATGAATTCGTGCCTTATCCGGGACAAGCTGTCGAAACGCGAGCAAAAGATGAAAATCATAGCAACCGTCCGCGTGTTTGTTCACGCGCTTATTACGATTTCGTAATGGTGTTTAAGTCATCACCGACCGGAAGCGCAATGAACGAGCTGAAGAATAGTTCCCCCGTGTCAATCGTGTTCTGCGTTGTGTTACTTTACCTGTGATAATCAGTTCATTCCGCGATGGGAATAGACACGGGGTTCGATTCCCTTTGGCCGCCCTTCTGGGGCTCCCACCGGACGATCTAACGGACGCAAGCGCTCCCAGGAGATTCTGACGCACGGTAACGAACGGAATTGATCGCTTGATCGCGCTGCGGATAATGTCACGGCTTGTTCCGGCTTCTCTCAACATGACGTTCACGCAAAACGCAATTTGAGGCGCCTTGCGACTGTGATACCCATCTCTACATACGCCTCCGGCCGCGTAGAGCTGCTAGGGAATCATACCGATTACAATCTGGGTGTCGTGCTTGCGGCGGCAATCGACCGCGGTGTGACGGTCTCGGGTGCAAAGCGCAGCGACGATGTCATCGGTCTCAGCTCCAGCATGGCGAAGGGGCGCGTGGAGACGCGATTGCAGGAGCTTCGCCCAAGCCAGGAGCACCGTTGGATAAATTACGCGCTCGGGGTCGTGCAAGAATTCGTAAAGGCCGGACATCAGATTCACGGATTTAACGCGGAGGTTTCCGGCAATCTTCCGATCGGCGCGGGGTTATCGAGCTCAGCCGCTTTCGAAGTCGCAACCGCTTATTTCCTGATGCGTCTTTTCGATCTTGAACTAGAGCCGCTGGCAGTCGCAAAACTTTGTCAGCGCGCGGAGAACGAATTCGTGGGCGTCCGCTCCGGTCTGCTTGATCAGGTGACTTCGGTGTTCGGACGCGCCGATCACGTGGTTTATCTCGATTGCCAGAACGAGGAAGTGCGCACGATCGCCTTCCCGCCGCAGTTTGCTCTGATTATTGCGGACTCCGGCAGCGAGCACAGCCTGGTCGCGGACGAATACAATGCACGCCGCGACGAATGCGCGGCGGCGGCGGCGGCACTCGGCGTCGCCAGTCTGCGCGAGGTCACGCTGCAACAACTCAACGCCGCGCGCGGACGGCTCGATCCCCTCCTCTTCCGCCGGGCGATGCACATCGTGGGCGAGAATGATCGCGTCTGGCGCGCGATCGACGCGATGTCATCCGGCAACGCCGCCGAACTCGGTCGCCTCATGAAGGACTCGCATAAAAGCTCGCGCATGAATTTCGAAAACAGCACACCCGCGCTCGACGCGCTGGTGTCGGCCGCCCAGGCAATTCCCGGTGTGCTCGGGTCGCGTCTCACGGGAGGCGGCTTCGGCGGCGGGACGGTTACGCTCGTGCCCGCGCCTGACGCGGAACAGTTCGCAGAGAAGTTGAACGAGATTTACCGGGAGCAGAGCGGCCGCGCAGCCGGAGCGTTTGTCTGCCGGATTGCTGATGGGGCTGCGGTACGGAACGCGGGCTAATTTCTCCTCATTCTGTGCGATTGCGCGAGCGAAAACGTTCGCCACATTCAGCCGCGTGACGCGCGGCGTGCATCAGCGGGCGAGGCAGATTTTCAACCCCCTCCGGGAATCGCAAGGTTAGAAACTTGAGCCACTTCCCCAATTCCTTCGAAAGGCGCGCGGCATGCATCGAGCTTTGAGGTAGCAACGCCTCTCCAGACACGCCAGCCAGCATGTCCAGCTCCACTTATCTGCCGCGATCCGAGTATCCGCGGCCCGACCGTCAGCGTGCATTCGTCCACGGGGTCGATTGGCTGAACCTGAATGGACCATGGGAATTCCGCTTCGACGGGCAGAAGCGCGGTTTGGAGGATCGCTGGTTCATGCCAGGCATTTCCCGGTGGACAGAGCAGATCATCGTGCCGTTCTGCTGGGAATCGCTCGCGGCCTGGAGCGAGGCGGACGCCGCGGGCAACGACAATTTTTACGCCAGCCGGGTTTACCGCAATCCGCTGGAGGTCACGCGCTTCAATTACCGCGACGCGGAGCGCTTTGAAGTCGGTTGGTATCGGCGCACGATTGTGTTGCCAGATAACGAACACTGGAACGGCAAACGCGTGATCCTCACCATTGGCGCCGCCGACTTTTTCACTGACTGCTGGTGCAACGGGCGGCACCTGGGGCGAAATGAAAACGGTTATATTCCATTTGAATTCGATCTTACGGACGCGTTGGACAGGACTCCTGATGGGCTCCTGACGGCAACGGTCGTCCTCCGGGTTAAAGATCCGATGGATAATCGGGAGCAACCGGTCGGAAAGCAGTGGGGCTGGTATAGCACCGTGAGCGGAATCTGGCAGACGGTGTTCGTCGAACCGCGATCGTCCATCTTCATCGAACGTTTCGAGGTCACCACAGACCTCGATGCACGGACGGTAAACCTGAAAGTCTTCACGCACGGCGGCGAGCGGCTCCTCGTAAAGGTGCGGGCACCCGACGGGCGGGAATTTGGCGACGAATTTCCGGTCACAAGCGGTCTCGCGACGGGCGCGATCAGCGTCGATCCCGTCTTTCTCTGGGACCCGACGAACCCGCAGCTCTACGACCTGACGCTCACGCTCGAGAACGGAGCGCCCGCGGACGTTTTGCAGAGTTACTTCGGGATGCGCAGCCTCTCGGCAAAGGAAATGGGAGAGATTGGTGTGCCCGCGGCGCTTTGCCTTAATGGCGAAGCGATCTACATCCGCGGCGCGCTTTACCAATCTTATTTCGCTGACGGCATCTACACCGCCGGCGATGTGCAGGTTCTAAAAGACGACATCGCCTATGCGAAACGCGCCGGCTTCGATCTCCTGCGCATTCACCTCAAAGTCGACGATCCGCTCCTGCTCTATTATGCGGATACGCTCGGCATTCTGCTGATGGCGGATTTTCCGAACTTCGGCGAAGGCGGGGACACTCCGCTCGGACGGCAGCGTTACGAGGAAACAATGCGCGCCACGATCCAGCGCGACTTTAATCATCCTTCGATCATCGCATGGTGTCTTTTCAACGAGACCTGGGGATTCGGCGGTCAGTCGGAGTTTGTAAAATTGATCAATCCGAAGCCTCCGCTGCTAGCGACGGAAGCATCGACGACAGCGCCGGGCACAAAGCTCGCGAACCTCGACGCCTCCACCTGGGTGGAAACGATGTGGCGCCGCGCGAAATCGCTCGATCCCAGCCGGCTGATCGAAGACATGAGCGTCGTCGCGTGGGAGCATCTTCAATATTACGGTCACGGCCAGACCGATATAAATTCCTGGCATTTTTACACCGACGATTACGAGAAGGCCCGCACCAGCATTCACGACGTCGTCGAGCAGACATACTCCGGCTCGAGCTTCAATTACGTGCCCGGTTTCAAACAAGGTTCGCAGCCGCTCATCAACAGCGAATACGGCGGTGTCGGCGCGCTGGACGGAGACGTCGATATCAGCTGGAGCTTTAAATTCCTTACGAACGAACTCCGGCGTTACGGCAAACTCTCGGCCTACATTTTCACCGAACTGCACGACGTCGAGTGGGAACGAAACGGCTTCCTCAATTACGACCGGACGCCAAAAGAATTCGGCTACGATCCAACGATCGTGAATCAGGGGGACGTGCTGCCGATTGATGCTCCGCCCATCTCGAAACGACGACCAGGGGAAGAGGTTGAGATCGAAGTTTTCTCATCGCACTTCGCGCGCCGTGGCCGTGAGAACGTCAACCTCTACTGGCGTTTAAGCGGCGTCGATTCAATGGGCTGGGTGCACGACGATTTAGAGAGCGGATCGAAGCCGATCCCGTTTTCACATTACCGGACAGAACTGGCGCATCGTCTTCGCCTCCGCATGCCGGACCGGACGATGATCTGCCGTGTCTGGGTCCGGGCGGTGACGCCGGATGGCGCTCTGCTAGCGCGCAATTATGTGCAGTTTTTCGTCGATGGCGGTTCGGCGGCGTACGAGCAGAGCGACGAGGCTCTCGTCCTGCGTGCAGAGCCGCACGCCTACAGCGCGGTCCGCTGGACTGGTGAAAGCAGCGGCGCCACGGAAGCGAAAACGCTTGGCTACGCTCATGCGACCGGCCAGGGCTACTTCGAATGGTGGCTCCCGGTGCGCGATGAACACGTGGGGAAACTTTCGCGTATTCGCGTGCTCTGCGAGGCGTCAGCGCGCCGGGAAGGCACACCGCAAACTGACTTCTTTGCGCATCCAACGACCTTCCGCATGCTGCTGAACGACGTGCGTGTTTATGAAGGCTTGCTGCCCAACCACCCTCACGATGCCGCTGGAGCGCTGAGTTATCTCCGGGGCGGCCGCGGCGCCTATGGATATCTAATCCACGCGACGGTCGAAGGTGAATTGCTCGGCCAGGTAATCGCAAACGCTCATACGGGTGGCATCCGGCTGCGTTGCGAAGTTCCGCCCGATGCCGCCCACGTCGGCGGACTCACGATTTATGGCGGCGACTGCGGACGCTTCCCCGTCCCTCCGACGTTAATCCTGGAATCGAACGGCTCGGTGCCAGGCGTGATAAAACCGTAGTGTTATCCCGCCGCCGTTCGCACCGCCGGCTCGGCGCAAGTCGCCTTGCGGCCGACGCGACGACTCGCTTCGAAGGGTCGGCGGTCTCGCAAGTTTGTCATCGGCCGTTCGTAGATTTCAAAGATGAGCGCTGCCATCGCAATCGAGAGCACAGCGAATACACTCGCCACCAGCCACGGCTGGGCGCCTCCAGTGAATCGTCTCAGCATCGTTCCGAGCGGCAGGTTCACCAGATAGAGCGAATACGACCAGAGGCTGATCTTCGTGATCAGCGTGGAGGCCGGGGCCATGGACGATTGCCATCCGGCCAGATATGGCAGCAGAAGCAACGCGCCGAAGGACGTGACGCTGAAACCAATGGTGCGAACAAAAATCGAGTCGGGATTCGACACGAATGGCACCACTGTCATGAAGACGAGCAGTAAAAGTCCCGCAGCCAGCGCTGATCGCGGGATCCGGTTCCAGAGCTGCGGAAGATAACGCTTCAGCCAAGCGCCGAGGACGCCAAACATGCAGGCGTCGAGTCGAAACGGGACGATCATGCGGACGTCGGTCAACCAGATGGGATCTTTCACAAAGACATACATTGTGCGCGCGATCGTAACGGTCAGAATCGAAGTTACGATTACAGACAAACTCAGACTCTGCAGCGGCCTGCGTGCACTTCGCAATCCGACAAAGAACGCGATCGGAACCAGGAGATAGAACCATTCCTCCACCGCCAGGCTCCATGATTCGACGAAGAACGATGTCGGAGCTGCCACGAGATTTTGGAGGAAAGCAAAGTACGGCCAAAGTCGAGAGGGATTTCGTCCCAGCCACATTCCGATGGCAATATTTACTCCGAGAAAGAGCAAATAGTTCGGCAGGGTTCGGAACCATCGTCGGATCCAAAACTGCCGCAGACCCACCGCGGAAGAATCGTTTTCAAATCCGCGCAGCAAGATCCCGCCAATCAGGAAGCCGCTCAGAACGAAAAATAATTCAACGCCGAAGTAGCCGGCAAGGAGACCAGGCCCGGCAAGGCGGTTCCCTCGCGGGAGGAAGAGGACCGCATGGCTGAACAGAACCAGACTGATCGCGATCGCCCGCATTAAATCCAAACCGAAAATCCGCCGCTCTGTTATCCCTGGCATGCCAGCACAGGATGTGCAGGAAGCGCGCCACAGGGTCCGGATCCCTGGAGTGGTATCGACGATTTCGTTAAGGTGCAGGGCTTGAGCGCACGGACCGGCTCCACAAAACGTAGGCCGACTCCCCCAACTCCGGAACCGGCGTGCGTTGGAAACCGGAAGCTGTCAGAAAACGCGAGAGCTGCGGAACCGGGATGAATTTATTCACTTCGATGACGAACGCGGCGCGCCGAACTTCCTCCTGTAAAGCGGCCGGCAGTTCCTCCGGCCAGTTTCCATCGAGCGCGTGGGTGTCGAGTTCAAAGAACAAGGAACGTTCGAATCTCTTCCGAGCTTTATACGTGATGGTTGGGTCCTGCGGACAAAGCACCGGCGCCGGAAGCCGTGCGACCAGTTGAATCACGCTCGCATACTTCGCGTCTCCGTATTGGAGGAATAAAACCGGGAGCGACGCGCGAAGCTGCGCGAGAAAAGAGAACAGAATCGATACCGCCAGGAGCGAAGCAGCCCACAATCTCCGGTTCCGCGAGAGTTCATTGATCCAACGCAAAATGAATGGCAGCTGCGAGACGAACAGCGCTGTCACCGCCAGATAACCGAACAGGAGCGAGTTCAGGCCACCGCCGCTTTTGGCGATCGTCCATGCGCTTACCGGCACCAGCACGACAATCGCTGAACATATCCATTGATTTGTTGAGTCCACGCGCCTGCCTCTGCCAAAAATGCTCGCGAGGGCGATAAATAGAATCGGGAATGTTAGAAACAAAACGGCCAAAGCCGCAAAAGCCCGGTCGGGATAAACCTTGATCGACGCTGGCACGGTCACCATCGCTTCGAACATGGCCGGCCAGCCGAACCGAATCGCGACGAACAAAAGAGCGATCGACGCCGCTGGAACGAGGGAATGAGCAGCACGTTTAGTTGAGAGCGGCCGCTCCCACCAGATCACATGCAGCGCCGGGATTAGCGCGAACGCGGCGGCGGTCTGCTTGGTCAGCGCTGCACCAACAAAAAGCGCTACCGAACAGACCGTAGGCAGAAGCTTATCGCCACGGCGGATCCAGAGAAGCAGCCCAGCGGTGCCGAGAAGCGCGGCGAGACAATCCGGCTGCGCGCTGGTGAAGATGAAATTCGTGCGGAGATTGATCGCGAGAAATAAGAGGAAACCAGCGGGCCAAAACGTGCGGTTGGCTCGTCCACAAATAGTCGCGCTCAGGAACGCGGCGAGGGCGATTCCAATCAGCGAAAATACGGCGCGCGCGGCGAGCAGACTCAGGCCGGCGACCTGAAAGATTGCAGCCAATACGATCGTGAGCACCGGGCCATACATATGAGTGGCATGGGCGGTCTCATAAATCGGAAGGCCGGCGTTAAGACGCACCGCCTCCATCGAAAGCGCGGGCTCCCATGGGCTGATAGCCAGCGGCTCCGCCAGTCTGATGGCGAAGGGAAATAGCGTCGCGAAACCGAGGAGGGCCACCGCTACGAGCAGCGGCAGCCTGCTGCATTCGAATCGGTTCGTCACGAGAACGCACCAACTCGATTGATCCGAAAATGCATGCGCCAGTTATTCAGGCTGGCGAATAGCCTCGGTCGTATCCCCGCGCGTATTGGATCGCGCCAGCCTACGACTGCTCGAACCGTCTTGCCACTTCCGGCCAGTTTACGACATTCCACCACGCCTTGATATAATCAGGGCGGCGGTTCTGATAATTGAGATAATAGGCGTGCTCCCAGACGTCGACGCCGAGAATGGGTGTGTTGCCGTCCATAAGCGGGCTGTCCTGATTCGGCGTCGACATTACTTCCAGCTTGCCGCCCTTGTTTTTGATCAGCCATGCCCAACCGCTGCCAAATCGTCCCGCGCCCGCCGCAGCGAATTTCTCTTTTAACGCGTCAAAGCTGCCGAACACGGATTTGATCTGGTCGGCGATTTTGCCGGAGGGGTCTCCGCCGGCGTTGGGCGCCATAATTTGCCAAAAGAAGGAATGATTGGCGTGTCCACCGCCGTTGTTCCGCACGACGGTGCGAATCTCTTCTGGAACGGAACTCAGGTCGCGAATCAGATCTTCCACCGATTTGGACGCCAACTCCGGCTCGTCCTTCAGCGCGTTGTTTACGTTGGTGATGTAAGTCTGATGGTGTTTGGTGTGATGGATCTCCATCGTCCGGGCATCGATATGCGGTTCGAGAGCGTCGTACGCGTAGGGCAGTTTCGGTAATTCGTAGGCCATGGCGAAACTTTGGGCGCGATTCGATGCGCGTCAATCATCCATACGGTCATTCGGAGCGAAGTCGAGAAATCCCGTTGCGCAGCCAGCGGTAAGGCTACGGGGTCCTTCGGCTCCGCTGCGCTTTGCTCAGGATAACCGAGTAGAGCGCTAGTTGCCGCTGCTGCGGTAAAAGCTCGGGCGATGGCCCACGCCGCTGCGATAGTTTACGTAGGTCGCGAGTGCAAGAAGGGGGAAGTTCTGCCGGTACATGTCGTACTTGAGATAGAAAACCCGCGGAAATCCAGTGCCCGTGATTTGCGGCTCGTCCCACGCGCCGTTTGGCCGCTGCGTTGAAATAAGATAACGCAGCCCGCGCTGGACCGACGGACGGTCGAGATGACCGCAGGCGCAGATTCCCATGACGGCCCAGGATGTCTGCGACGCGGTGCTCTCGCCTTTGCCTTTCAGCGTAGCGTTATCGTACGAGGCACAGGTCTCGCCCCAGCCGCCGTCGTCATTTTGGCAGCTCTCGAGCCAGTCGCGGCCCCGCAAAATCCAGTCCTGCGTCATGTCCTCGCCAATCGCGCGCAGGCCGCGCAGCACCTGCCACGTGCCGTAAATGTAATTAACGCCCCAGCGCCCATACCACGAACCGTCGTCATCTTGCGTTTCAATCAAATAACGAACTGCATGGCGCACGCAGCGCCGCTTCGGATCGAACCCGATGTAGCCAAGCAGCTCCAGCGTCCGCGCGGTTAAATCGCTGCACGTCGGATCCAGGATCGCATTGTGATCTGCAAACGGCATGTCCTCGAGCCAGTGTTGCGTCACCTCCTTATCGAAGGCCGCCCAGCCGCCGTCGCCGCATTGAAAGCTCAGTTGCCAGCCCAGCGCGCGCTGAAACAACTCGTCAAGACCACACTGATCCTTCGGCCGCACCACCCGCAGGGCCATGAGCACCATCGCCGTGTCATCGGTGTCCGGGTAATAGACGTTGTCGTATTCGAACGCCCAGCCGCTCGCTTCGGGATGCGAATTGTTCATGCCCCAGTCGCCGCGGAAACGCACCTCCTTACCCACCAGCCACTGCGCCGCTTTCTGCAGCGCCGGATGTTCCGTCGGCAAACCAGATTCGGCGAGCGAGATGATATTGATTGCGGTGTCCCAAACGGGCGAGAGACAGGGTTGAATGCGAAAATCTTCCGGATCGTCCACGAACAATCCGTCGAAATCGCGTTTCGCCTTTTCGTAAATCGGATGCTTCTCGCCGTAGCCAAGCGCGCGCAGGGCAATGAGCGAGTTCAGCATCGCCGGAAAAACCGTTGCCAGGCCATCGCTACCGTAGCCGATGCGCTCCAGCATCCAGCGTTCAGCCTCCTCAAGCGCGCGCTTTCTAACCGGCCCGAAGGAAACTCCGTGCAGGACTTTCAGTGCGTCATCGATACGGAGAAACAAATTGCGCCAGGTGAAAAACCGCTCGTCGCGCGGCAGGCGAAAATCCTTGTGCTCGGTGCCGAGCGGATACAGCTCGTGCAGCTGCTTCATTCCTGAGAGTTCGCGCGTCGGCTTGAAATGATTGATGATCGCGAGCGGCACAAGCATTGCGCGACTCCAGGACGACATCTTGTAGAGATGGAATGGCGCCCATTCCGGCAGCAGCATCATCTCGACTGGAATCGTCGGCAGATATCGCCACGGGAACTGTCCGAGCAGCGCGAGATAAAGTTTACTGAAAGTGTTCATCCGCGGGATGCCGCCAAGCCGCATGATGTTCGCCCGCGCCTCCTGCATGAATGGCACGTCGGGCGAGTAGCCGGCGAGCTTGAGGGCAAAGTAGGCTTTGACCGACGCGTTGATTTCGCTCGGCCCGCCGTAGTAGATATTCCAGCCGCCGTCCTGCAGCTGTCGCTTCAAAATGTGCTGCACGCAGCGCTGCTGGAGCACGGCGTCGACCTCGCCCAGCCAGTGCATGAACAGAACGTAATCGGAGCAAAGCGTACTATCGACGAGCAGCTCGCCACACCAATGGCCATCGGCTCGCTGTTGCCGAAGCAGGTTTTCCTGGGCTCGGCCGATCGCAGCCGCAATCTCTCGGTTGTCGGAGGAATACGGAGCCGCTGCGCCGGGCATCGCGCTGGGCAGCGCGATCACGTTGGCGGTTGAAGTCGCCATTCGATCGCTACGAAGCCTGTGCTGCGACTTCGGCCCGTTTTCCGGTCAGATGACCATTGCCGGAAGTAACGCCGTTGTAAGCGAGGGTTTCGCTCCCTTTGCCTGTCGGTTTCGGTTTCGGACCGAAATTAAAACGTACGTTTTTCCACGTGTCGCCGGACTGTGCGTTTCGGCCGAGGCTCGCAGTCGGCTCGTAGCCGCAGTGGACCATGCAATTTTCGCAACGGCTGTCTTTCGCGACGCCATCGACGACGCCGTATTTTTCCCACTGCACTTTTTCGAGCAGCTCCGCGTAGCTGGAGTAATGCGCGTCGGTCATCAGATAGCACGGCCCCTTCCAACCACGGATGTTGCGCGTTGGAATCGCCCAGGCTGAGCAGCTCAGATCGCGTTTCCCGGCGAGAAATTCGAAGTAAATCGGCGTCCCGAAGAGCGTGTATTTATTCATCCACTGTTCGATCTTCTGGAACTTTTCGATCGTCATTTTCCGAGTCAGAAAAAAGTTCTCCGGCTGCAAATTCAGCCGCTTGATCATGTCCTTTTTCG